>JADYYE010000269.1 GCA_020853815.1 Phycisphaerales bacterium | reverse complement strand
CTTCCCCTCGATCCATTCCATCACCAGATACAGGTGCCCTCCCGCCGTGATGCCAAAGTCATACACACCCACGATGTTCGTGTGGTTCAGCTTCGCCATCGCACGCGCCTCGATCTTGAAACGATCGGTGAATTCCTTTTCAGCCCCAAACTCCGGTGGCAAAATTTTCACCGCCACCCGCCGGTCCAGGCTCTCCTGATACGCCTTGTACACCGCCCCCATTCCGCCGCAGGCCGCCAGCATTTCAAACGTGAACTGCGGCAGATAGGCGTTCATCGCCTCCAGACTCGGGACATCAAACGAAGGCAGCTCGCCGGGGGTGGGTTCTTCGGACATGGTTGATTCATAACCTTCTACCACTTCCGCCGCGAGGAAATAATCTTAACGGTTCCGTCCTATAATGGCAGCTCACCGCACCGGCTCGGCAGCCGTCGGCGGCGCAGTTCCCGCACCCGTCGCGCCAGCCGCGTTTTGTCTCAAGGCACTCAGCGACGGCGCCGTCTTCAGCTTCGCCAGTTCCGCAGCCACGACTTCCGCACGTTTCGCCGCCTCCTCCTTGCCTGCGGCCCTGCGTTCACGGGCCTTCTGTAAAACAAGTTCGCACTGTTCTGCACGCATTTTCTGCACGGCCATGTCTGCACGTCCTTGAATCGCCTCGCGCTGCGCTACATACGCTTTGCGCAGCGTCTTGAGCACTTCCGGCCAGAGCTGGTCCGGCTCCTCCAGCGGCTCATGATTCGCAATGTGGGAGATTTCGCTGAGCACAAAATCACGCTGCTGCGGCACCAGGCCGGTCAGACTGCGCTGCAGCGCCGGGATGTATTTGTCAGCCAGGCTCTGCATTTCAGAATCCGTGCCTGTCTCCGTGTTGGCCAGCCATTGGGCCGCGAAATCAGTGATCATCAGCGCCAGCTCCGCATCACGTTTTTCCAGCTGCTGCATCAGCTCCTGCGGAGTTTCCGGCACCGGCACAATAACTGGCATCGCCGCAGGCACGGGCGTGGGCGTCGGAGCTGGCACAGGCTCCACCGCGATCTTCTTTTCGACCTTGGGCGCAGGTTCCGGCGCTTTCATTTCCGGTTCGACAGCGGGCGCCACCACCACCGGCTCCACCTTTTTGGCAGGCTCCTTCTCTTTCTCAATCTTGGGCGGCTGCTCAGGCTCATCTGCCTTGGGAGTGGCGGCCACCTTGTCCGTTGCCACAGGGGCCTCCGGCGCAGCCCCGCCTTTGAACATCATCACGCCCGCAATGCCAATGACAATCACCGCAGCCCCGATCAACACCAGATGCAGCG
>JADYYE010000268.1 GCA_020853815.1 Phycisphaerales bacterium | reverse complement strand
TGGATGAACTATCACACACCAAACACATTGCCATTGTGAAGGCATAAAGCATCACCGCCTTGCGCGCTTGGGCAGAAGATCGCACCGTCTCTGCTGATTAAACAGATATTTCCTGTTAGTCAGGAAATAAAAAAGGGCATCAATTGATGCCCTTTTTGTAACAGCTTGCTGTCAGTTGCCGCTGGCGATTCTGCCGGAGATGATCTCCACAAAACCCACATCCTTGATATTCGTCAGCTTGGCAGGTTTGGCTGGGTTTTTCTGCACCCACATCTGCGTATCTGCTTTTGGCGCTGAAGTGATGATGTCGCTGTAACCATCCAAATTCACATCACCACCGTTTGCCAAGTAGAGCCCACGGTTATCTTTCGCACGCACACCCAACACGGGGTCATGGATAGACACGCCGGTTGCACCGTTCAACAAATACACAGCACCTGCATCTTTCAGCACTTTGCCTTTGGTTTTGGGTGGCACGGGCGGCAGCGTTCTGTCGCGGCCTGGCGCACCAGCCACCACATCCAACTGACCATCGTTGTCGATGTCGCCGCCGGCAGCCACACTCCAACCCAAGCGATCACCTGCGGCTTCCCCGTTTTTCGCGAGAATACGCACACAGGGGATGCCTGCATTGACACAGGAGTAGCCGTATACCGCACCCGCCTGTTTCATCGGTTTGCCGGTAGTGACATTGGTCACGGTGTGGCGGTAAGCGCCCACGACGATATCTGCCTTGGTATCGCCGTCGAGATCGCCCGCACTGGCAACGCTATAACCAAACCAGTCACCGGCGTTTTCACCACTGACACGCACCCACTCGGTGCCGTCAGCGCCCGAGTACACCACGGCGGCACCTGCGTCTTTCTTACCGGCAACATCTGCTTTTGGCAAGCCAACCAGCACATCTGCATGACCGTCACCATCTACATCTCCGGCACCTGCAACCGCACTGCCCAAACTGTCGCCAGCGGTGTCGCCGCTGATAGGGAACAACGAGGAAGCAACATCGCAGGCATTGGCACTCGAATCAACCGCTGCCGCCAAATCTGCCCCTGAACACACCAGAGCGCGACCAGCGTCTTTCAGCGGCTTGCTGTCGACAACCGCAATATCCGCTTTCGGCACACCGATCACTACATCGGGGTTGCCATCATTGTCCGTGTCGCCAGCGTTTGCCACCGACCAGCCCAAGTTGTCGCCCGCCGCCGTACCTTGCGCACTAGCCATCAGCGCGCCGGTTTGACCGTTAAACACATACACCTTGCCAGCGTCTTTCAACACTTTGATTTTACCTTCAACAGTGATGGTCACATCGGCTTTCGGAGCGCCGACGATGATATCGGCATAGCCATCATTGTTCACATCAGCACCGGCCACGCTATAACCGAACCAGTCGTTGCTCTTCTCGCCCGTCAGCGGCGCAGCGCTAAATAGCTCGCTGCCATCGCGACCGGAGTACACATACACACGACCGGCAGATTTCAGCTTTTTGGTGCTCGGGGGCAAGGGTTTATCCCACAGATGGGCGCCAACCACGACATCATTGATGCCATCGTTGTCCACATCACCGGCATTGGCCACTGAGATGCCGAAGGTGTCTTTCTTAAACTC
>JADYYE010000095.1 GCA_020853815.1 Phycisphaerales bacterium | reverse complement strand
GGTAGGTCGGCACTCCGTGCCGACGCCTTCCTTCTCTCCATCGCTCGTCGCGCGATGAGGGCCGTAGAGCGAGAAGATGTCGGCGCGGAGCGCCGACCCACCAAGACACCCCGCGCGCCATGTCAGCGCGATGGGCCCCTTGCAACCATGCCACGCGTTTGTGGCGGGTGCCATGAAAACGCGGCAGGATGCGGCGATATGGAGCGGGCTTCGGGTAGGTCGGCACTCCGTGCCGACGCCTTCCCTTACTCCATCGCTCGTCGCGCGATGAGGGCCGTAGAGCGAGAAGATGTCGGCGCGGAGCGCCGACCCACCAAGACGTGGTCAAGCCCGCAAGGCCGGGCTTGGCCATGCCGCTCCCACCCCACCCGGAGTTGGGCAAGAGCATGAAAAGCACCGGCCGCGAGGGCGCGGTCGGTGGCGCGGTCGTGGGCGTGGGCGTGGGTTTGAGATCGCTGCTTACTGCAGGTTCACCGGCATGACGACGTACATGAACTCGGTGCCGGACTTGATGAGGCCGGGCTTGTTGGAGGCCTTGAGCTCCATGATGACCTCGTTCTCGGGGATGACCTTGAGCGCGTCGGTGATGAAGGTGGGGTTGAAGCCGATCTCGATGTCCTCGCCGTCGTAGTTGGCGACGTCGACGTTGATCTGGGCCTCGCCCATCTCGGGGGCGCGGCTGGAGAGCTCGAGCTGCTTCTTCTTGCCGCTGAACTTCAGGCGCACGCCGCGTGATTCCTCGTTGGTGAGGAGGGCGGCGCGGCGGACGGCGGACGCGAGGACGTCGCGGTCGAACGAGATCTTCTTGTCCTGGTCGCGCGGGATGACGTCGTCGTAGGGAGGGAAGCTGCCCTCGACGAGGTTGCTGACCAGGACGGCCCGCCCGGGGTCCTTGTCGGTGCCGAAGGAGAAGAGAACCTGATTGTCCGTTACGGCGACATGCACGGGCTCATCGCCGTCGCGCACGAGCTTCTGGAACATGCCCAGGGCCTTGGTGGGGACGATGCACGAGGCGGCCTTGGCGTCTTTCTCCGCGGGGCCGGGGAGGGTGATGCGGCAGAGGGCCAGGCGCCTGCCGTCGGTGGCGACCATCTCCAGCTTCTTGCCCTCGCGCTTCAGGAGCACGCCGTTGATCGCGTAGCGGCTGGTTTCGCGGGCGGTGGCGAAGATGGTGCGGGCGATGACGGTGTTGAGGGTGCCGGCGGACTGGGTGAAGACGGCCTTGGCCTTGGGGGCGGCGGCGGAGCCGGCGACGGCGTCGTGGAAATCGGGGATGGGGGGGAACTCGGCGGGGGCGTAGGTGAAGACCTTGAAGTGGGCGTCGTTGCCGCGGATGTGGGCGGCCTGGTCGTCGGCCTCGATGGTGAGGGTGGGCTCCTGGTCCTCGGCGGAGACGATGGCGCGGAGCTTGTCGGCAGGGATGAGGGCGTCGCCGGGCTCGGAGACATCGACCTGCGACAGCTTGAATCGCAGGGCGATTTCCGCGTCGGTGGCGGAAAGCGTGAGCTCACCAACCCCGCCGGACTTGGCGGCGTGCAGGTGGATGCAGGAGAGCTGGACCCGCGGGGAGCGGGTGGCGACGGCGCCGGAGACGGTGTTGATCGCGTCGAGCAACGCGGAGCGATCGCAGATGACCTTCATGGGCCTACACTCCGTTCAATTAGGAGCCACAGTGTACCGGTGTGGTAGGCTGCTGGCGTGGCGATTGAGGGGTTTCACGCCGTCCGTTGATGTGTTTGGGACTGCCGTCGGGAGCGACGGGACCAGGAACGGGCGTGGGGGAGCCCCGCCCGGGCGTGGTGGCCGCTGGCCGCGCCGGGGTGGATTCCGCTCGACCGACACCCGTCGGGCGGGGCGTTTCGGCGTGCTTTGGCCGTGACGCGAGTTTGGGTGGGGTTGAATCGAGGCGGGGCGGCCGGCTGGTCGTCCCGTAGGGAGTGCTTCCTGATGTCATTCGAAGCCGCCGTTCACGCTCAGGCCATCGAGATCGACCGGCTTTCGCTGGAAATGTGCGCCGCCTCCGGGACGGGGCACCCGTCGAGTTCGATGAGCATCGGGCACCTGGTGACCGTGCTGATGTTCCACACCATGCGCTGGAGCCCGGACTACCCCGACTATCCGACCAGCGATCGCCTGGTCTTGAGCGAGGGGCACGCGGTGCCGGCGGTTTACGCGGCGGCGGCGAAGATGGGCGTCATGGTGGGCAAGGACCCCCAGAGCCGTCGCAAGCTGACGCTGGACGACCTCAAGACCCTGCGGGCGGCCGGCAGCGTTCTCGACGGGCACCCGAACCCGATGGAAGGTTTCCCCTTCTTTGACGCGGCGACGGGGTCGCTGGGCCAGGGGCTGTCGATCGCCGCGGGCCTGGGCGAGGCGGCGGTGCTCGACGGCAACGACCGCCGCGTGTACTGCATCATCGGCGACGGCGAATCGCGCGAGGGCCAGATCGCCGAGGCGCTCGATTACCTCATCGACCGCAAGCTCACCAACGTCCTCCCCATCTTCAACTGCAACGAGTACGGGCAGGCCGATCGCGTCAGCTCGCAGCAGTCCGCGGAGACCATCGCGGCCAAGCTGGCGGCCCTGGGCTTCGAGGTCAAGAACATCGACGGGCACAACCCGGCGCAGATCAAGAGCGCCTTCGACGCGTTCATCGGCGGCAAGGGCAAGAAGCCCATGGCCGTCGTCGCCAGGACCGTGAAGGGCTGGGGTGCGCCGTCTCTGCACGGGAGCGGCTGGCACGGCAAGCCCGCGACCGGCGACCAGCTCAAGCGCGCCCTGTCGGAGCTCGACGAGAAGCGCGTCGAACTCACCAGCGCGCTGGCCTCCAGCGATTCGTTCACCATCGACCCGCCCAGCGAGTACAAAGCGCCGGAGCCCAAGGCGGGCGAGATCGGCACGCTCTCGGCCTACATGAAGAAGAACGACATGACCGCGCTGCTCCAGGGCGGCAACCTCGCGACCCGCCGTGCCTACGGCATGGCGCTGCGGGCCCTGGGCCATGTCAACGAGCGCGTGGTCGTGCTGGACGCGGATGTTTCGAACTCCACCTTCGCCGACACCTTTAAGAAAGACCCGTCGCTGGCGGACCGCTTCTTTGAGTGCAAGATCGGCGAGCAGAACATGATCTCGGTGGCGGCGGGCCTGTCCGCGGCGGGCAAGATCCCGTTCGTCTCGACCTTTGCCAAGTTCATCACCCGCGCCTACGACCAGATCGAGATGGCGATCAACAGCGGCGCGAACCTCAAGATCGTCGGGAGCCACGCGGGCATCACCCTCGCGGCCGACGGGCCCAGCCAGATGGCCCTCCCCGATGTCTCGTGGTTCCGCTCGTTCACGACGATCAAGGACCACCGCGGGAACCCCGGTTGCTACATCCTCCAGCCGTCGGACGCGTATTCGGCCTGGGCCCTCACCAACGTGATGGCGGAGTACGAGGGCGCGTGCTACATGCGGACCCTGCGCCCGGACACGGAGTTCCTGTACTCCGACGACGTGGTGTTCAACCTCGGCGGGTTCGAGGTGCTGCAGGAAGGGCGCGACGTGGTGCTCTGCGCCGCGGGCTATATGGTGCACGAGGCCAACAAGGCGCTCGAGCTCCTCGACAAGGCGGGGATCTCGGCGACGCTCGTCGACCTGTACTCGCTGCCGTTTGACGCGCCGGCGCTGCTCGACATCATCGGGGCCAACAACGGCTACGTGATCACGATCGAGGACAACTACGGCGGCGGCATCGGCTCGGCGGTCTCCGACGCGCTCACCGAATCCGGCGACGCCTTCAAGCTCACCCAGCTGCACGTCAAGCGCATCCCCAAGTCCGCCAAGACGCCCGAAGAGCTGCTCTCGATGTGCCAGCTGACGGCGGCGGACATCGTCAAGGCCGCGATGAGCCTCTTGCAGGTGGCGTGACCGGCCGAACGCGGCACGCAGAGGATTGAATCAGTGAGTGAAGTTCATCAACCCCCGCCACAAGCGGGGGTTTTATTTCCACAAACTCAGAACGCCCTTCGCGTCGGGTTCGCCACGATGTTGTCGCGCCCCAGGATGAGGAAATCGGCGATCTCCACGGCCTCCTGGAAGCTCTCCTTGGCCTTGTCGTAGTCGGCGCAATTGGGGAGCACCTGGCCCTGTTGCAGGTGCTCCATGGTGGGGATCGCATCGCCGCAGACGAGCGTGGTGGCGCGCGGTTCTTCGAGGAGCAGGCCGCAGGTGCCGGGCGAGACGCCCGGGAGCGGGAAGATGTCGACGTGATCGGCGAGGTGATCGGGGGCGGGCTTGCATCGCTGCAAGATCACGATGTCGCGTTCGATCGCGGCGCGGATCGGGTCGTCCTCGTCGCCCGGCGCGTCCTGCGCGATGCGTCGGAGCGTTGAGGCGAGCATGACGCCGACGCGTTCGCGCTCGTCGTTGTGGACCCACCACGTGGCGTCGTCGAAAAGATCAAGAGCGCGGCGGGCGTCGGGGCGGAAGGACGTGAGGAAGACGTCGGTGACGGCCGCGGGCGCGAGCTTGGCGCGTTCCTGCAGGCGGGCGGCCAGGGCCTGCGAGGGCAGGCCTGGATCGACGAGGATCACGCGATCGCGGGTGCGGATGAGCGTGGTGGTGGCGTGCCCGGTGCGGACGGGTTCCTTCTCGCCCCAGAGCGGGTGAGCGGACAGAGCGCCGATGCTGATGATGCGATAGTCCATCACTCTCCCCGTGGGCGGTCGTCGCGCAGGCGCTCGAGGGCCGGGTGACGCTGGGATTTCTTCTGACGCAGAATCTCGATGACGGCGGGCGGCACCATGCTGGAGAGGCCCGAGAGGTCGTTGCCCATCGCGGTGATCTGCTTGATGAGGCTCGACGAGGTGTACGCGAAGCTCTGGCCCGCGACGACGAACGCCGTCTCCAGGCCCGCGACCTCGCGGTTGGTGACGGCCTGCTGGACCTCGTACTGCAGGTCCGACAGGTTGCGCACGCCGCGGAGCAGGATCGTCGCGCCGATCGAACGCGCGAAATCGACCGTCAGCCCGGAGAACGCGCGGACCGTGACCGGCGCATCGCCGGGGTGCTGCGTGACGAGTTCCCGGACGAGCTGGGACGTGAGGGAGAGGCGTTCTTCGGCCGAGAGGAGCTGGTCCTTACCCGGGTTGCGCCCGACGGCGACGACGAGTTCATCAAAGAGCCGTCGCCCGCGCTGGATCACGTCGAGGTGCCCGAAGGTGATCGGGTCGAACGAGCCGGGGAAGACCGCGAGGTGCTTGCTGGGCATTGGGGAAGTGTAGGGAACGGAGGCGGGTGCGCTCATTCGGAGCCGGGGCGGGTGGTGCGACGATCGCGGCTGTGAACTTGGCTCCGGGAGGCCCTTCGGTCGGGAAAAATGCGATGAAAAGTCGGACAAGCGGGCAAAATCCGGCTCCGCGCGGGCGGACTGTTCGTGTATATTCGATGAGTAGCCGACCTCCCGGGAATCGCAGATTCTCGGACCCGCCGGTACCGCCGGCGGCTCGTGGGCGGGGGTCTTGGAAAGGGTGTGAGCGATGAAGCACAATGCACGTGTTCTGGGTATGACCGCCGCTCTGGCCGCCTTGGCCGGGTGCTCGGTTCAGAGTCAACAGGCGGCCGGGATCGACGCGGGTCGCCCCGCCCCGATGCAGCTTTCGGCCCTCGGCGGCGCGCCCGAAGCGCCCGCGGGTTCGGTGGCGGCGCCCCCGATCAACCTGACCGACGGAAGCGTCGCCCAGGTTTCGTTCGCGGAGATGGAGATCATCGACACGCGGACGTTCCCCAAGCAGATTGATGTCACGCCGGCCGACGGCAAGCGCCGCGTCAAGGAGATTCTCCCGCCGCACACGCGCCCGGCCAAGATCAAGCCCGACATCGCGGGCGAGGTCGTCGGCGCGGTTTTGGACGAGGCGCGGGCGATTCCCGAGGCCAAGTTCCCCGGTATCGCGGCCACGCCGTGGACTCCGCCGGACCCGACGCTGGCCGTGGGTCCCGGCCACATCGTGTCCACGGTGAACATGGACATCGCCTGGTACACCAAGAGCGGCACCCTGCAATTCCAGAGCCGCCTCGACAACACCGGCAGCCCCGGTTTCTTTGAGGGGGTGGGCGCCGGCGGGTTTACCTTCGATCCCAAGTGCTTCTATGACCACTACACCGGGCGCTTCATCGTTCTGGCGCTCGAGGTGTACGGCTCCACCCAGGCGTGGTGTACCTTCGCGGTCTCCGACGACTCGGACCCCAACGGCGTGTGGTACAAGTACCGCACCAACGCCGTCGTCACGGTCGGCAGCGACACGTTCTGGGTCGACTATCCCGGCTTCGGGTATGACCAGGACGCCTACTACATCACCGGCAACCTCTTCGGGCTGAACAACGGCGGGTTCGCCGGCGCGTTCTTCCGTGTGCTTCCCAAGGCCCCGCTTCTCAGCGGCGGCACCGCGGTCATCAAAGACCTGCGCGACGGCAATACCTACAGCGTCCAGGCCGCCCAGACCTTCGGAACGGCCCAGGCCCAGTACTTCGTCACCGACGAGTCGACCACCCAGATGCGAATCATCGCGGTGCGCAATGCGCTGACCACGCCGACGCTGTCGACGACCTTTGTCACCGTGCCAAGCTTCGCCTATCCCTCCAGCGGCGCTCCCAACCAGGGCGGCGGCACCGCCGACGTCCTCGACGGACGCATCATGAACGTCCACTGGCGCAACGGAAAGCTCTACGCCGGGCACGGCGTGCGCATCAGCTCCAAGAACCAGGCCCGCTGGTACGAGTTCAACACCAACAACTGGCCCACCAGCGGCTCGGTCACGCTCAACCAATCCGGCAACGTGGACGGCGGCTCGGGCGTCCACACCTGGTTCCCCGCTCTCTACAGCAACAAGTTCGGCGACGTGGGCATCGTCATGGCCCGCTCCTCTTCGACGACCTATTGCAACGTGGCGTACACCGGGCGCAAGGCGACCGACGCCGCGGGAACCATGGGCGCACTCCAGCAGGCCGCCATCGGCAATGCGACCGCCAGCGGACGCTGGGGAGACTATTTCGACATCGCGATCGACCCGGTGAACGACGCGACCTTCTGGCTCATCGGTGAATACCAGACCGGTGGCGGCTGGGGCACCTGGATCAGCAGCTTCAACATCTCGTATTGCCCCGCCGACCTCAACAAGGACGGATTCGTCAACGGGGATGACTACGACCTCTTCGCCGACGCCTTCGACGCGGGCCTCCCCGCCGCCGACTTCGACAAGAACGGGTTCGTCAACGGCGATGACTACGACGCCTTCGCCGCCGCGTTCGACGCGGGGTGCTGAGAGCAAGGCCCTTGGCACTCTGCCCGAGGGAATGGCCAAGGCAAAGCAGATCAGGAAAGCAAACCGAACGCGATCGAGAATCGAACGACCAAGGCCCGGGGCGACCCGGGCCTTTTTCATGCACCCGGCCACGAGCAGTCGAGAAGCCGCCCGGGCAAAGCCTCGGCGCCTGGCCCTTTTCATCCATGAGTCTTTCCCTCCAAATCGCCATGAAAGCAAGGCTTATTCGTTGACATCCCTTCGGGCCCGCGTAGCGTCGCGCGCTCCCCGCATTCCGCGAGGAACTGTCCGCGGGCGCTCCGTCGGAACGCCCGCCAAGGGGGTGTTCAATGACACGCACGATTCGTATCGGCGCGGCGGCCGCGCTCCTGCTTTCCGCCGGGGCGGCGGCCCAGAGCATCATCGTTCCGCCGGGGCTCTCGATCTTTCCGTTCGCCGGGCAGGCCGCGGGCCAGCAGCCCTTCGCCTCGCCCAAGTTCGGCGTGATCGACGCGCCCTTCGGCGTTCACATGGGCTGGATGCTCATCGCGGAGTTGACCGGCAACCAGGTCAAGCTCGTTGATCCCATCGGCAACGTCTTCCCGTACACCTCGGTCGCGGGCCTGTTCCCCACCGGCGCGTTCGGCACGGACATCGACGGCCCGGTCGCCAACGTCTTCCTCCCCGGCGGCATGGCCCTCCCGCCAACCCGTGGTCTCTTCGGCGGGCCGGCCATGGATTGGGTTTCTGAGATGGGCGGCGCGCCGATCATCCAGGTGATGCCCGGCGGCCCGTGGGTTCCGTGGGCGCCGTCGCCGGGCAATCCCGGGGCGGCCCAGCTCCAGTTCGATCGCACGCCGGGCTTCCAATACGGCGGGATGATGTTCATCAGCGATTGGGGCATGGACGCGACCGACGCCATCTTCCGCGTCAACCCCGCCGGTGGTGCGATCATGTTCAGTCCGCTGCCCAACCTTGACCCGCGCTACTTCACCTTCGACGTGTCGGGCGGCGCGACGGGCTATGGCCCGAACCTGCTGTGGGTGAGCTCGTATGCGACCGGCCAGGTTTTCAGCATCTCGCCCGGCGGCATGATGATGCCGCCGCTGGCCGTGCTCCAGCCCGACCTCGAGGGCCTGGCGTTTGGCCCGGGCGATCCGTATTTCGGCCCGTGGCTGTATGCGTGCAACCTGACGCGCGGGCGGATCGACATCGTGCTCCCCAACGGCGTCGTCAAGCCGTTTGTCGCGGGGATGCCCGGCGCGGCGTATCCGATGTTCGTCGCCCACGGGCCGTTCGCCAAGTTCGGCAATCCCACGCTCTATGTCGCCGACGGGCTGGGCTCGGTCTGGATGATCCTGCACTGCCCGGGCGACTACAACAACGACAGCTTCGTGAACGGGGATGACTACGACGCCTTCGCCAGCGATTTCGAGGCCGGGAACCCCGCCGCCGACATCAACCACGACGGCTTCGTCAACGGCGACGACTACGACGAGTTCGCCGGGCACTTTGAGAGCGGCTGCTGAACCGCGCGTGCGTCGGGCGCACGGAGGAGAGGACCGACGCGCGAGGAGAGAGTGGTTCGAGGCGTGGCCGGGCGCGAGTGCCCGGCCGCGTCGTTGGAAGAGAAGCCGTGCGGCCCGGCGATCAACTACGACGAACCGGGCAAGGACAAACCCGTCGCCCATTTCTCCATCGTCTCGACCAGCGAGCGCCACACCTCGTCGGGGCCCTTGGCGGCGTTGATCACGCGGAAGCGGGCCGGGTCGGCCTGGGCCTGGTCGAGGTAGCTCTGGCGTACGTGGCGGCGGAACTCGCGGGTGCGGTCCTCCATCCGATCGGCGAAGAGCGATGAGGTCGCGCTGTCGGCGCGCCTGCCCTTGGTCTTGGGCGCGACGATCCCGGCACGCTGGGCCGCGGTCTCCTCGTCGACGTCGAAGACCAGCACAAGATCGGGCACGCTCTGGCCCACGGCGATTCGGGCGGCGGCGGCGATCTCGTCATAGGGCAGGCCCTGGGCGGCGCCCTGATAGGCGACGGTCGAGGTGACGAAGCGGTCGGCGACGACGAGCTGGTGCTGGGCGAGCGCGGGGCGGATGCGCTGCTCGACGAGCTGGGCGCGGCTGGCCATGTAGAGGAGCATCTCGCAGCGGAGGGTCATGCAGTCGTGGTCGCGCTGGAGGAGCACCTGGCGGATCGCTTCGCCGATCTTGGTGCCGCCCGGCTCGCGGACCTCGCAGACGCCGACGCCGGAGATGGTGATGAGCTCGACGAAGCGGCGGAGCTGGGTGGACTTGCCCGAGCCGTCGGGCCCTTCGAAGACGATGAACTTGCCGCGGAGGGCGGGGGCCCAGGGAACGGGCGCGAGCGGCGTGCCGCCATTGGGCGCGGGCGAAACAGGGCCGGATGGAGTAGGTGCATCTCCCACGGCGGCGAGTGTAGACGAGCGGGAGAGACATGGCACGTGAAGGACGCATGGTGACGGTGTCTCGTCGCACTTGTTCATCGGGCGGAGGGGATGAGGCGCCGGTTCACGGGGTACGGGGTACAACACACATGGCACAGGGAGCGAGGAGTCTGGTGGCGTCGCTTGAGATCGAGCGCCACGATTCGTTCGCGCACTGGCTCATCGTGGGCTTGGAAAGAAAGCGGCTTTCGAGCGTGGCGCGCGATCTGTACACTGCGGTCGTCAAGGAGACAGCCATGAACGCAAACTCGTGGGTCCTTCGGTGTGTGCTGCTCGTCTTGATGAGCCTGGCCGTGGGAGTCCTGGGCGGGTGCAAGAGTTCGTGGCAATTGGAGACGCCCGTTGAGGAAGCGTGGGCCGAACCCTCGGACGACGTGGTGCTTTGGCCTTGGCGCGTGGAGCATTCGAACGGCCGCGTCAGCATCACGTTCTTCCTGATCGGCCAGCGCGAGGTCATTGGCCCGCGCAGGGAGTCGCTCGGTTACCAGTTGGCATTCGGAGGACTTGAGCGGCCGGTGTTTCGCATCTCCGATTTAGATCATCGAGAAGTCGAACTGGATTGGGACAACGGGGATTCGTGGAGCCCGTTCCCCTATTTCTACGATCCAACTTCCACCCTAGGCACTGAGTTCTTGGGGCGAACTCCGAACGGAAAGCCCATCTTGCGCGCGACGGTGCAGTATCACGGTCGATTGTGGTCGGGACGTGAGTACCTGTTGCTCAGTCCAGAACCGTTGACGCCACCGCGGGGGGCCTACACCTTGACGGCGTAGGCGACGACCTTGAGGGCGGCCTCGGCGAACATCGTGTTCTGCTTGCGGCTGCGGAGCGTGCTCCCGCTGAT
>JADYYE010000094.1 GCA_020853815.1 Phycisphaerales bacterium | reverse complement strand
TTCAGCGGGGCGATCGCGGACTCACCGCTGTCATGCGCCACGGCGCTTCGCGGTCTTGTGCGCTTGCTTGCGGATGGCGCAACGTCGGCGCACGATCTGAGGGGTGAGCCAGCAAAGCAAGGTGGAAGTGCGGTAGCGCCGGGCGCGGTGCGAGCGGGCGATGAGCCCATGCTCCCGGTCGAGGTGTTCGCCGGAGTGGAACGCGTCACCGTGACGCGACAGGCGCCCGGCATGTTCCGGGTACTTTTGCGGATCAGGCCTGGATACCACATCGCGGCCGCGGAGCCGAACCCGGCGGGGGGCGAGGCGATTGAGCTCTCGCCGCTGCGTGTGTCGCTCGTTGATGGGAACGGGCTGGCGGTGTACGCGGACTATCCGCCGGGCGAGCTGCTCCGCGCCTATGAGGGGGGACCCGAGGCGCTGGTCCACCGCGGCGAGATCGAGTTTGACGTGGTGATCGAACGAACCGAGGGAGCGATCGCCCGACCGGTTCTGACGTTGAGCTACCAGGCGTGCGGCGAGCGCGAATGCCTTCGCCCGATCAATGTCGAGCTCGACGTCGCGATCGACGCGAATTAGCCACGCGGGAGCACACCGGCGCCGACGAGCGCGGCACGGATCTGCTTGGCGGTGTCGCCCTCGTGGTCGACGCGGACCGCTCGCCAGCCGAGCGAGGCCGCAGCCGCGATGTTCTCCGGCAGGTCGTCGAAGAAGATGATGGACTCGCCTCGTGCGCCGACGAGGGTTTCGAATTGCCGGTAGATATCGAGGCCGGGCTTGGCGCAACCCAGAAGGTGGCTCGCGTGGGGGTGGTGCAGCGAGCCGGCGATGGGGAAGGGGCGTAGCCCGCGAGTCGGGCCGTGCCGCTCCCAGTGCAGCGCGTTGGTGTTGGACAGGAGCGCAGTGCGCACGCGGGGCGTGGCGTGAAGCTCCGCGATCACACGATCGACGCCGGGATACTCCTCGATCAGCCACGCATCGTGAACACGCACGACTTCCTGGGGCGAATAGACGCCGCCCATCGCGTGCGACATGGCGACGGCGTATTCGTCGACGGAGAGGCGGCCGATCTGGAACTGTTCAGAGATCGCGCGCCGCTCTGTCACAAGCTCCGGCGCCTGCAACTCCCCGCGAACATCGAGCCCGGCCGCCTTGCAGCCTTCGGCCCACGAGCGACAGATTCGCAGCAGCACGCCGCCCCAGTCAAAGCACACGACGCGATCGCCCATCAGTCCGCTCCCTCGATCTCGCGGGCCAGCTCATCGCCTCGCGGCTTCATGATCTCTCGCAGGACGACCGTCGCGAACGCGCCGCGCGGCAGCTCGAACGCGCAGCGCACGTACGACCCGTGCTCGTCCACGCCGCCCTCCACCTCGGGGTCGATCACGGGCACACGGAACGCACGGCGAGCTCCTTCGACGAGGCCGCGCTGCGCCGCGGGGCTTGATTGCAGCTGCTCGATCGTGACGCCCGCGCGCGTCAGCGCCGCGATCTCGGCCTCATCGACGCGCCCCGAGGCGCGCATCATCGCCGGGCCCCACAAGGGCCCGGTGGGGCTGATCGAAAGCGAGCGAAGGCGCTCGGTCGTGTCCGCCGCCAGCGCGGTGGGCTCGTCCACCGCGAACATCGCGTGGTTGTCGTGCTTGAACGCGATATCACCGGGAGACAGCGTCGCCAATTCGCCGCGTTCCAGGCGTTCGTCGAGCAGGGCATTGAAGACCGCGGACTGAAACCCGTTGAGATAGAACTCGACGGCCGCCCGATCGATCGCTCGCATCGCCTGCTCGGGCGAGCGTCCGGCGGCGAGGTGCGAGAGCGCCGCGGCTTCCGCCCGATTCGAGGGTGCGGTGAGCCGCAGGGCTTCCTCGAAGTGGCCGAGCGCGTACGCCGCTCGGGCCGCGTTCGATGAATCCTGGACACCGGGTTTGGGCCCGAGCAGTTCATCGACTGCGCCGCGCCAATCGCCCAGGATGATCGCGCGCCCGATGAGATGGTTGTTCTGGTAGTGCCCGAAGCGCTGCTCGCCGAGGCGGTTGGGCACGCCGTGCGCTTGCAGCGATCGCAGCACGCGGTCGGCGGGGAGCGCCGCGGTCGCCGGTACGCCGCGCACGCGGATGGAGAATCGGTTGCCGCGCAGATGCCCGCGCCGGAGCTTGTTGGCGTGCAGATCGGTCCAGACGACGCCGAGCTTCGGGTGCGTGAACGACGGAAAGTCCTCGGGCTTCTTGCCGGGAACATGAACCGAGATCACCTGGCGCGTGATGGCGTGTTTGTCCTTCAGGCCCGCATAACCCACGGCGTCCCGACGCACACCGAAGTGAGCGGCCACGATCTGCACGAGTTGGAGCGTCGACATCTCGCGTTTCTCGACGAGCATATAGATGTGCTCGCCTTCGCCGCACGGGTCATAGAGCGGAATCTCCTCGACGAGAAAGTCCTCCGGGCGCCGGCGGATCTCGCCCCCGATGCCCGGGATGTCGCCCGTGAGATACCGGCGCGGCGAGACGTGCGTCGCCGCGTCGGTCGGGGATGGTGGTGTTGGCTCACCCGGGGAGGTCATGGTCGCCGGATCACTCCAGGTCTTTGAGCGCGGCATCGAGCACATGCTCTTCGACGTAGATCGGCACGTCGCCCGCCACGCCCAGCGCGATCGCGTCACTCGGGCGCGCGTCGATGTGGATCATCTCTCCGCCCTTCACTCGAACATCGAGCGTTGCAAAGAACGTCTGGTCGGAAAGATCGGTGATCGTGATCGACGCCAGTTCGCCTCCGAGCGCCGTGATGACGTTGGCCAGGAGGTCGTGCGTCTGCGGCCGCTTGATCGGGATTCCCTTGAGCCTCCGTTCGATCGCCTGGGCCTCGGGCAGCCCGATCACGATGGGGAATGAGCGGGCGCCGGATTCCTCCGCCTCGCTCTCGGGGACATACTCGACCGGGCCGCCCACCGCGCCCGGGGCGTCGGTGTCTTCCGCCATCTCGCGCAGCTCGATGATCTGATAGTCATTGAGCTCGCGGATCAGGATTCTGGAAAGCTCCATCCGGACGGGCATCGCGGGGCTCCTGTGAGACGGGCGGCGGCGATCCGACCTCCCGCCCCGGCTGATCGTGAGCGGGCCGAACGCTCGGGTCAAACGCGCGCGTGTCGCGCCGGGCCCGATGGGCGAAATCGCTCCCGATGCTCACGCCCGTCCGCGTCGCCTGGCGGGACGGGCGGGGCGATGGGTGTCCGCGTCGTTCCCCGTCGGGCGGGTGATGGGCGTGCCGAATCGCTCGACGAGCTCCCGCGGCGCCCCGATATCCGCGACGACCACGTCTCCGACGAATTCCTGGGCCGAGAGCTCGGCGAATCCCGCCTTGATCCCCACGAACGAAACCGTGACGTGGGCGCGCACCGCCGCGCCCAGCGCGACGCCCCGATCGCAGTCCAGGCCCGTCGGGACGTCGACCGCGAGCACGCGCGAGCCGCGTTCCCGCGCCCGATTGATCTCGGTTGCCGCGGCCAGGGCGGCGCCGCCGATCTGGCGATCAAGCCCGGTGCCAAGCACCGCGTCGATCACGAGGTCCGCGCCCCGCCCGACGATCGGCGACAGGTCGGTGGTGCATTCGATCTTCATGCGACGCACGATGTCGAGCTGCGCCGCGGCATCTCCCCGGAACTCGCCCGCGGAGTGAGTGAGGACGCACAGAATCTCGCAGCGGGCGTTGGACAGGTGCCTGGCCATCGCCAGCCCATCCCCGCCGTTGTTGCCCGGGCCGCAGACGATGACGACGCGCGGATGGTCGATGTGCTCCACCATCTCCAGCGCGATGTCCGCCGCGTGCCGCGCCGCGTTCTCCATCAGCACGATCGACGCCATCCCAAACTCGCTGACCGCCAGGCGATCGATCGATCGGCAGGCCTCGCGGGTGACGAGGTACACGACCCCGGGCTCCGGGCCGGACCCCGGTCCGCGCCCGGGATCACGGCCGGTCTCACGACCGGGCTCGCGCGGTCCGTCTCGATGTCCACGCCGGTTTCCGCTCATGCCGCGAGTCTATCCGCCCGCGTCGCCTTGCGTGCTTGGGCGCAGGAGGCGAACGATCCATCCACCACCGGCCTATCGTCGGTGCCCGCTCGATCGAGTCATGCGACGAATGATCCATCTCTGGCACATCTCCATCATGTTCCTGGCCGGCTTTTCCGCGGCCTCGCTCACCTTCTGGCTCGTCGCGATCTTTCGCATCGCACGCACCATGCTCTCGGTGCCGACTGCTCGGGCGGCGCGGGCGCTGCGCCCCCGCGTGCCCGCGGACGAATCCGTCTGTGTGGTCATCCCGGCCCACAACGAATCCCTGGTGATCGAGAAATTGGTCGCTTCGCTGCTCGCGCAGGATCATCCGTCGGTCCATTTCGTGCTGGCGCTCGACCGCTGCACGGACGACACCGCCGCCAAGGCCCGCGCCCTCATCAGGGACGACCCTCGATTCACGATCGTGGACATTGCGTCGTGCCCCGACGATTGGGCGGGAAAAGTCAACGCGATCCACAGCGCCGTAACGAGGATCGAGCACGCCAGGCGTGCCGACGTGCTGATCTTCGCCGACGCCGATACCACGTTTGCGCCCGATTGCGTGGGGACGACGCTCCGCCTCATGAACCACCGCAAGCTCGACCTGCTCAGCCTTGTGAGCACCCTGACGTTCGGGCATTGGTTCGAGAAACTGCTCCAGCCCGCCGCAGGCGTGGAGCTCATGAAGCAATTCCCGCTCACGCGCGCCGCCAAGGCGACCGGGCGACGCCCTTTCGCCAACGGCCAGTTCATCATGATGCGCCGGGCGGCCTACGAGAAGATCGGCGGGCACCACGCCGTCCACGACGAGCTGCTCGAAGACCTGGCCATTGCTCGCCTCGCCGCCGGGCACGATGTTCCCGCGGGCGTGTTTCTTGCTGACACGGTCCTGCATTGCTCGATGTACCCCGCCTATCCCGCGTTCCGGCGCGGGTGGAAGCGCATCTACACCGAATCCGCGAACCGGCGTCCCGAGCGGCTTCGCCAGTGGGGGTGGCGTTGCCGCGCGATCTCCACGCTGCTCCCGTTGTGTTCGCTGGTGTTCACGATCATCGCCGCGCTCATGTGGCCCGAGGAATGGGCCGCGCGGCAAGCGCATGGGCTGGCGCTCGGAATCACCGCCCTCGCGGCCTACACCCTCGCCGCCGCGCTCATCTACCGCCTCGGGCACGCCCCGCTTTGGACTCTTCCGGGCTACCCGATCGGCTCGTGGATGGTCGGCGGGATTCTGATCGAGGCCGCACGCGATCTCGACGAAGACAAGCCCATCATCTGGGGCGGGCGTGAATACAAGCGGGAACGCCGCTAGCGCCCCTCCCGCTTCCGCATGTATTCCTGCAACGTCGCCAGCATCTCTTCTCGCTCCGAGGCGTCGCCCGCCCGGTCCACCGCCCTCTTCTGCTGCTTGATCGCTTCGTCCAGTCGGCCCTGGTCCGCATGAGCCCGCGCCAGCGTGTCCAGATAGTGGGGGTTCCTGCCCTCGGAAACGTCCACCGCACGCTCGGCCAGCTTCTGCGCCAGGGGCAGATCGCGCGATCGCGCGCCCTCTCCCGTCAGGATCGTCCACGAAAGATCGTTGAGCAATTGGGCGCTGTCCGCGTCGGTCTCCAGCGCGCCCCTCGCAATCTTGAAGGCGGCCTGGCTGTCAAGCTTTTCGAGAAACACGATCTCAAACCTCGCCATCATGTAGAACCCGCGCGAGAGCCGATCGATCGACTCCAGCCGCTCGAGCGTCGAGATCGCGATGTCGTGCCGCCCGGTGTTTCGCGCCGATGTGAGCGTGGCGTCCAAGCCGCGCAGCTCGCGGAGCACTTCTTCCCATTTCCTGGTCAGCTCGCGCCGCTCCACCGCCCCGAACGATCCCGCCTTGACCTGCCGAAGCGCGTCCTCCATCTCCCCGGGCGGCCAGAGCGGGTTGCCGATCCACGCGACTTTTCCCTGGCCATCGACGATGAACGCCGTCGGTAGCGTCTTGGCGCCCGCCGCCGCCAGCCACGCCGAACGCGATCGCCAGCGCTCGTCGAAGGCGCAACGGAGCTTTCCGATCGCGTGGCGTTCGATAAACGCACGCGCGGTCAGCTCGGTTTCAGGCTTGCCATGGAAGCCCGCGTCGCCCGCGTCCTGACCGAACACGGCCACCACGCCGATATCGTCCTTGGCATATTCGCGCGATCGCCCAGCAAGCCAATCCATCGCTCGCTCACTGGCCTCAGACCACGACGCGACGAAGACCACGATCCCGACCCGCCCCTTCGGCAGCGGGTCTTCTTTGTCGCCCGCCAGCCACTTTTCCAACCCCAAGGGCGGCGCGGAATCGCCGGGGCGCAGCGTCGGCTCCGGCGTGGCCTGGGCTTCGCGTTCGGGCTGCCCGACGGCCTGAGGCGCCCACGCCGCCGAGCCGGCAAGCATTGCCAGAAGGGTCGCCCAACGTGTTCCGGTGTGCCGGTGCATCAAGGCTCCTTGGGCGCTAAACTTCTACGGCGGGACGCACGCCCGCGGAATCGTCGCCACTGAATCATGGCCACCCGGAGTTCAACGTCCATCGGTGTCGTTGTGAGCTTGGCGCTCCACGCCGGGTTCGCCGCCACGTTGCTCCGGTACGGCGATCGCTGGCTGTCGCCCTCACCCGCAAGAATACCGGCCGATACGCCGTTGCTCATCCCGATCCTCCCAGCGCCCACTCCTCAGCCTCGTGCCCAAGATGAGCCGCCGCTGCCCGAACCACTCAAACTCGGCATCGACGACGGCCAGGCCCAGGGCGACACCTGGCTCGGGTTCAAGGATCCAACGCCCCATTCCGGGCCCGCATCGAGCCGCGATCAGGCCCAGATGACCCTGGAAGCGCCGAGTGCGCCAAGCCCGGCCGTCGAAGAGCAGCTGCCAAGTCCGCCCACGTCACAGGCTCAGCCGACGGATCAGACTCCAGACCAGACCCCGCCCGTTCCTTCATCGACCGAGACGGCCAAGACAGAGGCCCAGCCTGAGCCGAATGCGGCCCCCCCAACGCCCGACGACGCCAAGGAGCCCATCGAGCTAATCCTGCCGCCCGAGACGGTTCCGGGCGCGACCACGACGGCGTCGCTTAGTCCGGCGGAGTCGGCAAAACCTGCGCCTCCGACCGTCGATCGAAAAGCGGACCAGCCCGAGCCGGGTGAACGACTGCTCCCTGTGCCCGCGCCGGAGCAGAAAGCTGCCGAGAACCCGAACCCGGAACTCTCTGTTCCCGCGCCTACCCCTGAAACGAATGACGAGCAGTCGCCGGAGGCCCGGCCCGACGCCAAGCCTCAGGCCGCGCCCGACGTCCCGATGGACCTTCAACCGGAACCGGACGCCAATGAGTTGCCCGCGAATCCCGCGGACCTGGTGGGTCCGCCCGCGCCTGCGGAGCGGGACTTGGCGGAGCGTGAACACGCCGAGCGTGAAAGGGTCGAGCGGGAGTTCGCGGAGCGTGCGGCGGCTCAGGCGTCATCGCCGATCCCGGCTCGCCAGGCGAGCAAGCCCCGCCCGGCGCGGCGGGCCGGCGAGGTCTCCGATCGCGAGTCCGACGCAGCCGCGGTGCGCAGCGCGATCAACGTCGATCCCAACGGTGGTCCGGCCGCGACCAAGGGGCTCAAGATCAAGACGGTTCGCCCGGAGTGGAGCACGACCACGCGACTGGTCGCCCTCCCCAAGAACCCGGTCGTGCGTGTTCGCTTCAATCGCGCCGGAAAAGTGGTCGATGCCAATTTCGTCGATCGATACGACACGGGCTGGCCGGACGTCGACGGCCCGCTTCTCGACGCGATCTATCGCTGGAAAGCGGAGGGCGAACGCTTGCGCGAACTCCCGGAGAACGACCCGGACGCCGTGATCACCGTTACGTTTCGCATCACGCTGAGGACGGGCCCATGAACCGACGCAATCGAGCGACAATTCGCGGACCGGTCGCGGGCGTCGTGACAATCGTGGCGGCCCTGGGCGGGTTGGGGCTTTCTCCAGCGCTCCGCGTTGAGCCGCCACTCGAGCCCGTGCCGCAAGGAACGGTCGACGCCAATCCTCTGGCGGCGCCCGCCAACGTCCAGCCGCTCGACCTGCGTCTGCCCCTGGGCTTCGATCGCGTTTTTCGCGTCGTGGAACCGGGGCGATCGATGCTCAATCAACGCTACGCGCGCTCGTCGGGCGCGATCACGGCGGTGTTTCCACGTTCGCAGTACACCCCCACGCGGGACGGCGTGATCCCCGAGATCCCCGCCGGCACCATCTTTTACATCGGCGGCCTGCCCGACGACCTCTTCTCTTCGCCGCCTCCCGCGATCCGGCGCGGCCCGACGTATGTTGACCGGTCGGTGCGTGCTGTTCCGAGCGCTGCCGAGTCTGCTGCTTCGCCGGCGGAAACCCCCGCGCGCTTGGGCGATCGCGTGGCTCGGCGCGAGATCGTTGAGCGTCCGGCGCCGGTGTCGATCATGACCGACGAGGGGTTCCGGCAGGCGCGGGTTTGTGAACTGATTGATCGGGCCGCCGAGAGTTTGCCCCCGATCGGCGCGCCCTGATCCGGCGACTCTCCGCCAGAGCCCCTCCGCGTGCAGGTCCGAGCGTGTCGAACCCCTATCTCGATGGCTGACCCGAACCGACGACATCGCGAGCTCGCTTGCGTTGGCGCGTCGTGATCGGCTCGCTCTCGTTGTACATTCGGAGGCGCTCCCGCAACTCCGTCATCGCGCCCGGGCTGTCCGCCGGTCCGAGCTCGATCAGACGGATCGCGCGTTCTTGGGTCTTGATCGCAAGCTCCCGCTCGCCGGAGAGGTAGAGCGAGAGCGCCAGGGTGTCTTCGACCAGGCCGTCCTCACGCCCGCTCCGCTCGCTGGCCCGCTCCGCCATCCGGCGCGCCGCGGCGACCTCGTCATCCGTCGGATCGGTTGCGTTCAGCAGATACCACGCGGTGTCGTTCAACAGGCGAGCGTCCTGATCCCACACGGCCTTTTCGATGACGAGCGCCAGGCGCAGCGCACGGGATCGAGCGTTCCCGATCATCCAACGGACGGACTCGGCGGCGGTCCCGCCCGCGACGCCCGGGTCGTACAAATCCAGATCGTCCAGCGCCTGGAGCATGTCCTCCCACGTCCCCGCGCGCATCGCTCGGCTGTAGCGCTGGCTGGCCTCGTCGCGCCACTCGCCGTCGCGGAATCTCTGCACATATTCGCGTAGGGCGTCCTCGATGACCCACTCGCCGGACAGCAAGCCCGAGACAGCCTCGCTCGCGTCGTCCGCGTGCCCGATCCACGAGATCACGCCTTCGGCATCGACCACGAACGCGCTCGGCACCCACGTCAGTCTTGCCGGCGTCAGCCACCCCGCACGCGAGCTTCCCAGGGCGTCCCACCCGATCGCGCCGAGCGAATCTTCACCCGATGCGAGCCCGGCCAAACTCCGGGCGCCTTCCTCGCTGCTTCCAAAGTGATCGGGCGTGACGATCACGATCTCTCGCACCTTTCCGGGGTGCCTGCGCTCGACCTCGCCGACCCGGAATGCACGTTCGCGGCAGTTCGGGCACCACGACGCCCAGAACTCGACCACCGTCACCACGCCCGGCGGCCACTCCTTGATCTCACCGCCGCGGATTGCGGTCAACGCCGGCAACGCGGGTGCCTTGGACCCGGGCAAGAGCCGGGACCGGTACGCGCCGCTCGTGCCCGGCAGCGGCAGCGAATCGGGGTTCCGTTCCACCATCCCCCTTCGCAACGGGGTTCCGCCGGCGTCTCTCCGGCTCTGAGCCTGGGCGCTGCCAACGCCCGAGAGCGACAGGATTGCGACGATCGAGCACAGAATTCGAGCCTTGTACATGAAAGCGAGCGGACGACCCTTCGATCGCCCGCCCGTGAATCTCAACGATTACTTCTTGGCCTTCTTGAACTCTTCGAGGCGGGCCTCGAGTTCGGTCTTCATGTCGCCCTCGGCGAGTCCGGCCGCCTTGGACTGAATCTCGATCGCCTTGTCGATCTGGCCCTTCTTGAAGAGGCAGGTCGCGTAGGTGTCAAGAATCGCGGGGTCCTTGCCGCCCGAGGCCTCAAAGGCCGCCTCGCCCGCGGAGAGGGCCACGTCATAGTCCGGCTTCTCGACGGGGTTTTCCGGGTCCACGATCGTCCACGCGATCGAATTCATCAGCATGGCGTTCTTCCGACCCTTGCCGGCGATCGCCGCCTTGGCCGCCGCGTAGGCTTCGCTGGAAGCGCCGGCCTTCATGTACAGCGAGAACGCCGTCCCGGCCATGTCGTCGTCCGAGGCGCCCGTGAGTTCCTTCATCTCGGCCATGAGCTTCTTAAGCTTGGCCACGTCCTTGGCTCCCGAGGCGGCGTTGATCTCGGCGTAGACCTTCTGGAGCTTGCCCTCGTTCTCGGCCTGCTTCTTTGATTTTTCGGCCGCGGCCTTGATGTCCCAGGTGCCGGCGACGACTTCCTTGAGGGGCTCGTCCATGCTCATGGGGTGGCCGATCCACGCGATCGTGCCCGTCTTGTCAACGATGAACGCCGTCGGTATGCCGTTCTGACCGGCGGCCGTCATCCACTCCGCCGACATCTTGCCGTTGCGGACGTTCTTCTCGCCCTCGTATTTTTCCTCGATCGCCACGGTGTACTGCATCTTGTCGTTGCCGCCCTTGTCCTTCATGAAGGGCTCAACGTTCTTGGGTTCGTCCCAGATATTCACGCCGATCACGCGGACGTTTTTCTCCGCGTATTCCTTCTGGACCTCGGAGACGTGCGGCATGCCCGCGATGCACGGGCCGCACCACGTCGCCCAGAACTCGACGACGTAGACCTGGTCGCGCCGGAACTCGGTGACGGGCTCGCCCTTGACCCAGGTGCTGATCTTGAGGTCGGGCGCCTTGTCGCCGATCCCGATCTTCTTGATCTCGGCCTTGGGTTGCGCCGTCGTGGGCGTACCCGAAGGTTTGGAATCCTGCGCCAAGGAAGTGGCGGCGCCGGCGGAAACGATCAACGCCGCGGACAAGAACGCGATCCGTCGAAACATGGGAGTTCTCCGTCATGGCCCCGCCGGCGCACGGCAACTCTCCGGGCGCTCCATCGGCCGGCTCTGTTCGGTGAATGATAGACGCGCACCATCACCCGAAGTTCGACCGTGGCGGGCTTCCGATCCTGTTGGATTCGTCTGTGATCTTGCCCGAGCCCGGGATCGGAGTTAGCCCCGCGGCGCCTGCTGTCCCGAGCCGGTATCGCGCCCGAACGTCTGACGCATCTGGGTGTCCGCTTGGATGTTTTTCAGGCGATAGAAATCCAACGCTCCGAGGTTGCCCGTCTTGAGCGCCTCGGCCATCGCCTTGGGAATCTCCGCCTCCGCCAAGACGAGAACGGCACGATTCTCTTCGATCTTCGCGCGATTTTCCTGCTCCAAGGCCATCGCCAACGCTCGACGCTTCTCGGCTTCGGCCTGGAAGCGCTGCTTGTCGGCGTTGGCCTGATCGGCCTGGAGCTTGGCGCCGATGTTGTCGCCCACGTCGATGTCCGCGATGTCGATCGACAGAATCTCGAAGGCCGTTCCGGCGTCCAGGCCCGTGTTCATCACCTTGCGCGAGATGTCATCGGGGTTTTCGAGCACGGCCTTGTGGTCGTGGGCCGAGCCGATCGTGGAGACGATGCCCTGACCGACGCGGGCGATGATGGTCTCTTCGGTGGCGCCGCCGACCAGGCGGGCGATGTTGGTGCGCACCGTCACGCGGGCTTTCACCTTGAGCTGGATGCCGTCCTTGGCGACGGCGTCGATGGTCGTGCGCGGGCCCACGCCGCTCGGGCAGTCGATGACCTTGGGATTCACGGATGTATGGACGGCGTCGAGGATGTCGCGTCCGGCCAGGTCGATGGCGGTGGAGGTCGACCAGGGGAGGTCGATCTTGGCGCCCTTGGCGGAGATCATGGCGGTGATGACGTTGGGCACGCGCCCGCCCGCGAGGTAGTGCGTTTCGAGGGAGTTGGTGGGGATGTCCAGGCCGGCCTTGACGGCTCGGATTCGGCTGAAGACGACGGTGCGTATGTCCACCTTCCGCAGACGCATGCCGATGATCTCGAGCATGCCGACGTGGGCGTTGGAGAGGAAGGCCTGGATGTAGAGGCTAATGAACTGTCCGACGACGATCAGGATCACCAGCGCGACGATCGCGATCACAATCGCCACGACGATCCAGATCGCGTTCGACCCGCTGAATGATGACTGCGCCAGAACGTGAGCAAGGGACGGCATCGCGAGGCTCCTTCTCCGCCCGGCGTGGAGCACGGGCGCGACAGAGGGTACTCAGCATTCGTATCGCTCGCCAGCGGCGGGTTTCAACCGATCGGTCGGACCTTGATGAGGTTTCCTTCCACCTCGCTGATCCTCACGCGAGCACCGCGAGGGATCAGGCCCAGTTCGGCCGTCACGTCCATGCGTTTTCCCTCGAACCGCGCCACGCCGACAGGACGCAGGTCGGTCAACGCTTCGCCCTCCATGCCCACCAGCGCCAGCATCTGATCGCGCTGGCGCAACTCGGCCTGCCTGGCTTCCTCGATCTCGGCCTCAGACTTTGAGCCGATCATCCGGCGTCCGATCGGGGTGTTCTTCCAGATGTTCAGTCCGAAGTATCCGATCATCGGCCCGAGCACGAGCACGGCGAGCAGGCCCGAGACTCCCCACATCGGGTCATAGGTGAACAGCGTAACCACGCCCGCGAGCGCGACCACGATTGCGGCGACGAAAAGGACGCCCATCGACGGGATGAAAACTTCGAGCAAGAGCAGGAGCAGGGACGCGCCGATCAGCCCGAGTCCCCAGAGCAGTTTCGGTTCCATCACGCGTTGCCCTCGACCGCCTCGACCTCGATGCGGAACTCCGTCACCACCACGACCCGCACCTTCGCGCCCGGCGCGATGAACCCCATCTGGGCCACCACGTCGATGATCTTGTCACCCGCCTGCATCTTACCGGATGGGCGCAGGGGCGTGATCGCGGTGCCCACCTGTCCGACGCGCACGTCCCCGCTTCCGGGGGCGATGGCGGCGAACAGGCTCTCGTCGACCTCGCTGGCGGGCGCCCCCTTGAGCACCAGCTTCCCGATGATGGGGAGTGAGCCGAAGTGCTTGGCGAGGAAGTAGCAGCCGACCATCGAGGTCGCGACCGCCAGCGCGACGGTGGCGACGCCGTAGAGCAACTCGCTTCGTCCCTGCGGCGAATCGGGGAAGAGGCTGTCGGAGCCGCTGGGAACGAACGTGCCGATGAGACCGGCGAAGAGCAGCAGGACTCCGAGGATCCCGGTGATGCCGAAGCCAGGGATCACGAAGATCTCCAGCGCGATGAGCAGGATGCCCGACGCGATCGCCGCCACCTCCCACCAGTTTGCCATGCCGATGATGAGCGGTGGAGCGAGCAGCGCGACCAGCGAGACGCCCGCGACCAGCCCCGGCAAGGTCACGCCCGGGTGGGACATTTCGAGGAAGAGCGCGATCAGGAAGATCACGATCAGCACGCCACGCACGATGGGGTTGGTGAGGAACGCCACCAGCCCCTCGGACCAGGTCGGATCGAGACGGCGGAGGTTCTTGGCGCCGAAGAACGCGAGGAGTTCCGCGTCGTTTCGCACGACCTGTCGGGCCAGGCCGTAACGCTCCATGTCCCCGGTCTTCAGAATCAGCGGACCGTTGCCGTCGGCGACGTATTCGACGAGGCGATATTTGCCCTGATCCGCGAGCGAGAACTCGGGGCGCTGAGGCGCGAGCGACTGTGTGGCCGATGCATCGACCGCGACATTTGCGACGGCGGGCGACGCGGGCTTGACGGCGGTGGCCGGATCGATCAACTGGTGCTGGGGTGGCGGCGCCGTTTGGGCTTCTCCGACGTTCTTCGCGTGCTGGTCGTCCTTCTTCTCGCCGGAGATTGGGTTGGGGTTCGGCACGCCGTCGGGCGACGGCTGATCGGGTGTAGGCTGAGACTCCGCGGGGGTCACGGCGTCGTTCGCGGGCTTGCCGTCCGCCGTCGTTCCGTCTTTGGAGGCACCTGTTTTCGCCGCCTTTTCTTCCCGCCCTGAGAAGACTTTGCGGGCGGTCTCGCCGGGAGGGGCGCTGGGCACCCGAGGCCGCGTGTCGGCGGGAGGTTGCCCGAAGAGCAGTTTATATTCTTTGGCGTTCACGAACAGCCGCTGGCCGGTCTGGATGTTCTCCACCTGCCAGAGCGCCACGCCGAGCGTGACGAACCCCTGGACGAGGTATTCGTCATAGCCGCGGAGGCGCGCGGAATCGACGACGTCGGAGAGCAGGGGTGCGGTGAGTTTCTGGCGTTCCGCCTCCTTCAGGTTCTTGAGCGAGCCGTCGCGGTTGGTCGCGATGACGAGCGCATCGCCGAAGTTCACGCCCTCGCTGACGACGATTTCGCGGCAGGCCAGCGCGATCACCGAGCCGGCGGAGAAGGCGTTGGGATGAACCCACGCCACGGTGTTGGGGATGGGTGTGTCGGAGCGCTTGAGGAGCGACGTGATGTCCAAGGCCGCCCCGAGTTCGCCGCCCGGCGTGTCGAGTTCGATGACGACGGCGTCGGCCCCGGCTCGCCGCGCCAACTGAAGTCGGCGTTCGATGCTCTTGAAGGTCAGGGCCGAGATCGGCCCCTTGACGGTGATGACCGCGAGGTTTCTGGCTTGACGCGAGGCCGGAATCGCCATGGGCTGTCCGGCTTGGGGAGCCTGCGCCGCTTGGCCATACGCGATGGAACCCAGCCCGCACAGAAGCAGAATGCAGCGGATGACCCACGCGAGAATCGTGCGGTGCGAGCCATCCGTGGCCGGCGCGTAATTGCGTTGCGTCTTCACGCCATCAGTATACGGGACCGGCGGAGATTCGATTCACCGGCGCGCCGCCCGCGTGCGAGCTACCTCGCGGGTGTTTCCTGTTCCACGCTCCAGCGGAGCTTGGGAGTCCGGCAGTCGATGTGGACGGCGAAGAACCCCGGCCCGCCGTTTGGCCCGCTCGCGTCGTGTTTGCGCATGAGCGGCCAGATGATCTGCCGGTCGGTTTCGGGGAGGGGAAGGGCGTCGATTTCGTCGGGCCTGAACCACTCCAGGGTGCCCTCACGAATCTGCACCCGCGTCACCTCGACCGGGCCGAGCACCCGATAGACGAACATCAGCCAGTGCCCTTTGCCCTCAAACGCCTGCTCGCTGACCAGCCCGATCAGGTGTAGGCGATCGATGGGAACCTCGATACCGGCCTCCTCCATAATCTCGCGTTGGGCGCACTGGGCGGGCGACTCGCCGGATTCGACGTCCAGCTTGCCACCGATCGGCGAGCACAGGCCCATATTGGGCGATTTGGCTCGGCGGAGGAGCAGGATGCGTCCGTGCTCGTCGCGGAGGTCGCAAAGGCACGCGATGCGGTAGGGGAGGGACTCGGACGAGCCGGTGACGTTCATGGAACGAGGATACAACGCAACAACTCGCCCGGCTTTCACGCTCCAAAGCCCGCGTGTCCGATACCCTCTGCGATGGTGACTCCTCCCCTTGCTCCCGATGCGTTTTCGTCCCCGAGCGATGCCTTTGACGTCGCCGGTCGCCATGTCTACATGATCGGAATCGGCGGCTGCGGCATGTCGGGACTGGCCCGGATGCTCGCATCCCGGGGCGCGATCGTGCAGGGGTCGGACAACAGCCCGTCGGAGGCGACGGCCGCCCTGGCCGCCGAGTCGATCCGGGTCACCTTCAGCCAACTCACCGATCCACTCCCGGACCGATGCGACCTGGTGATCGCCTCGGCCGCGATCAAGCCCGACCATCCCCAGCTTGCCCAGGCTTCCCGGCGCGACATTCCCGCGATCTGGTACGCCGAGGCGCTCGGTCGGTGCATGTTGGGGCGCACGGCGATCGCGGTCGCGGGGACACACGGCAAGTCGACGACCACCGCCATGACCGGCTGCGCCCTGACCGACGCGGGGCTTGACCCCACCGTGATCGTCGGCGCGACCTCCGGCCAGCTTCTGCACGGGGCCAACGCGCCCAGCACTCGCCCCGCCGGTTTTCGCCTTGGTGCGAACGTGATTCCGGACGGCCGCCTCGCCGGGCGCCCCGGGATCCTGGTCGCCGAGGCCTGCGAGCATAACCGTTCGTTCCACAACTACCGCCCGCAGTTGGCCGCGATTACCTCCGTTGAGGCCGACCATCTCGATGTCTATGGCACGCTCGACGCTGTCGTCGAGTCCTTCCACCACTTCGCCACGCTCCTGCCCTCCGCGTCGCAGGGCGGCACGCTGCTGATCGCCCACGACAATGCGCACCGGCGCGAGGTGACGGCCGGGCTTGCCTGCGACGTGCAGACCATCGGCTTCTCCCCCAGCGCCGACTGGGTTGTGGGCTATGACCCCGCGAGCCGCGACGTGACGCTCCACAACCGGCGCGAGTTCTTCGCTCAGTGGCAGCTCGCGATCCCGGGCGCCCACAACGCCATGAACTCGTGTGTCGCGTGCGTGCTGGCGACGCTCGCGGGCGCGGACCCGCTGGCCGTCGCTCGCTCGCTCGCGTCGTTCCGCGGCATCGACCGGCGCATGCAGCTCATCGGCGTCCGCCCCTCGCGCAGCGGCGGGAACGTCCGCGTGTACGACGACTACGGGCATCATCCCACGGAGGTCGATGTCACTCTCCGCGCCCTGCGCGAGCACGAGCGCCCCGAGGAACGCGGTGGTCGCCTGATCTGCGTCTTCCAGCCGCACCAGCACTCACGCACGCGGCACCTTCTCGACGAGTTCGCCCAGTCGTTCTCGTCGGCCGACATCGTGATCGTGCCCGATATCTACTTCGTACGCGATAGCGAGGAGGAACGTCACAAGGTGACGGCGGCCGATCTCGTCGATCGCCTGCGCCATCGCGGCGTTCGCGCGATGCACCTGTACCCATTCGCGGCAATCATCGAGCAGCTCGAGACGATCTGCCACGACGGCGATGTGGTCGTTGCGATGGGCGCGGGAAACGTCTACGAGGTCGCCAAGGGCTTTGTCGCCGCCGCCCAGTCGCCCAAGAGCGAGGCTGGGCCGGCGCCCACCTTTCCCCCAAGCCTTCTCGACCTCGCACCCATCGGCCAGCGCCTCGCCCGCTCCGCCTGACGGGCCAAGGGAGGAGAGACCCGTGAACGCGCTGGACACCGCCGCACCGCCATCGCTCGAGATCGAGTACGACGTGCCGATCCCGACCTGGTTCGGCATCGGCGGCAAGGCCGATCGCCTCGCCCGCCCGCGCACGCCCGAACAACTTTCGGAGTGTCTGCGCCTCGATCCCAATCTCAGAATCCTGGGCGATGGCGCCAATCTCCTCGTCGATGACGACGGCGTGTCGGAACTCGTCGTGATCCTCGGCGGTCCGCTGTTCACCGGCTGGACGATTGACGGCACGTCGCTCCGCGCGGGCGCTGGCGCCAATCTCCCCAAGCTCATCAACGAAACCGTGCGAAAGGGACTGGCCGGGCTCGAGAGCCTGGGCGGCATCCCCGCGAGCGTCGGCGGCGCGGTCATCATGAACGCCGGCGGTGCGTTCGGGCAGATCGCCGATGCCGTCGCGCGTATTCACGGGCTCGATCGCTCGGGGCGGCGTGTCACGCTCGATCGCTCGCAGATTGCCTTCGACTATCGCCAATCCGGGCTTTCGAATCTCATCATCGCCGAGGTCGAGTTCACGCTGACGCGGGCCGACCCGGTCGCGCTCCGCGAGCGGCATCTCGAAGTGATGGCGTACAAAAAGAAGACCCAGCCCATGGCCGACAAGAGCGCGGGCTGCGTGTTCAAGAACCCGACGCTGACGGAAGACCTGACGCTCGAGAGTCTCGATTCGGCGGCGCGCCGGGACAAGCCCTTCGAGGTCCATCGCGCCGGTTCGCGCGTGTCGGCGGGGATGCTGATCGATCGCGCTGGCCTCAAGGGCCTGCGCGTCGGGGGGGCGTCGGTCAGCCCGCGTCACGGCAATTTCATCGTCACCGACGCCGGCGCCAAAGCCCGCGACGTCATAGAGCTGATGGACCGCGTCGCCCTGGGCGTCTTCGCACGCTTCGGCGTCACGCTCCAGCCCGAGGTTGTGATCTGGAGGAGAACGAGATGAGCGGCCCGCGCCGTGTTGTTGTGCTGGGTGGCGGCCCCGATGCCGAACGCGAAGTGAGCCTCAACAGCTCGCAAGGTGTGTACGACGGCCTGGTCAGGTCGGGCAAGTACGATGTCGAGCGCATTGTCGTCGATCGGCCGAGCGTCGCCGATCTGCGTGCCATGAAGGCCGATGTCGTCGTACCCGTGCTGCACGGCCCGTTCGGCGAGGGGGGGCCGCTCCAGGATCGGTTCGAGGAAGCAAGCATCGCGTATGTCGGTTGCGGCCCGATCGCGGCGCGGCTGGCGATGGACAAGCTCGCCACCAAGGCCGCCGCGTGGCGACTCGGCATTCCCACCGCGTCGGCGGTGGTCTTCAACGTAAATGATGACGTTTCTCCCCTCGGCCTTCCGGTCGTGGTCAAGCCCGTGCATGAAGGATCAAGCGTCGGCGTACACCTGTGCAAAACCAAGGAAAAATGGGCGAGCGCCCGCGCCGCGGCCGCCAAGGACATGATCGCGCACCCCGGGCGCGTGTACATGCTCGAGAAGCTGATCGACGCGAGCGAGCTGACGGTGGGGGTGTACGACCCGCAGGGCGATGCGCGGGCGCTCCCGCCCATCCACATCCAGCCCGCGACCGAGTTCTACGACTACGAGGCCAAGTACCTGCGCGACGACACAAAGTACACGGTCGATCCTCCGCTCCCCGCGGGCGTGAAGGAGGCGATCTCTTCGCGGGCGATCAAGCTGGTGAAGGACCTCGGCGTGCGGCATCTGTGCCGCGTGGATTTCCTGCTCGACAAGTCGGGTGGCGCGTGGATGCTCGAGGTCAACACGATGCCGGGCTTCACGAGTCATTCGCTGTATCCCAAGGCCGCCGCCCACGCGGGCACGCCCTTGCCGGACCTGGTCAGCGCGTTGGTCGAGATGGCGTGGCGAGACCGCCGTTCCTAGGCTTTTCCGCGCGGATCGCGCCCAGGGACGGGCCGACGCGTGAGTTGAGGGTTGCACGTGGCTACGGACAGCAAGAACTCCCGCAAGCAGAAGATTGTCACCGGCGCTTCGATCACGCTCACGGCGTTGATCGTGATCGGCATCATCACGGGCGTGGTGCTCGGACGCCGCGCCATCGACGAGCGTGCCGTGCGAGTTGCCGACGCACTCCCGCCGATCGTCCAGATCGAGTGGCCCAGGCTCGGCGACGGATCTCAGGCGAGCGTGCGCACCTGGCTCCCCGAGGCGTTCCAGGATGAGTTGCTCAGGCTCGCGTACACCGCCTTGGGCACGCCCGATCGCAAGGTCGCGGTGCACATCGGGAGCGACGAGCTTGCGGCGGTGGGCGAGGCGCTCGGGACGAGCGGCTGGTTTGATACCAATCCGAGCGTCATTCGCGAACCGGGGCGGGCGATCCGCATCACCGGGCGCTGGCGTGTGCCGGTCGCGGTGATTCGCAACGGCGGCAAGGACTACCTGATCGCCAGCGACGGACGCCCCATGCCGCCGGTCTACCCCGCGGGCCAGTCGAACCTCCCGGTGGTGCTGGGTGTGCAGGCCGCGCCGCCGTTCACGGAGACCGGCGCGGTCGATTGCCTGAAAGTCTGGCCAGGTATTGATCTGCAGGCCGGCCTCGAACTGCTCGCGCTGTCGCTGAACCAGCCCTGGCGAGATCAGGTCGCGGGCGTTGACGTCGCGAGCTATCGCAAGGACAAGCGGACCGCGATCGTCACACGGCGCGACACGCGCGTGATCTGGGGCGGGCGCCCCACGCAGCCGCTCTTGGGCGAGGCGAGCACGATCAAGAAGCTGGCGCAGATCGAGTTCCTGAACCGCAACTTCAAGTCGATCGACGCGGGCAAGCCTGAGGTCGAGATCTTTTGGGAGTCGCGCCCGATGGTGATCAACGCCGCCGCCAGCGCGCAGCAGGAATCCCCCGATCAATGAGCGACCTCCCGCGCGATCCCGCGCCGGAGAACGCGTCTGAGCCTGCTTCGGCGTCAGCGCCGAGCCCTGTTTCCGAGACGATCTCGCGCGAATCGCCCGCGCACGATCCGGTTTCCACCGACGAATCCGCGACGCCGGCCGTGCCGAGCGAGGCGTCCGAGACTTCTCCTCCGTCCGACCGCTGGGCCCATCGGCGCGCCGAGCCGCGCCCGCTCGCGTTCTTTTGGACGACCCTGCTCGCGATCGGCACGGTGGTCCTCCTGGCGGGAACGACCTCCAGCGGCATCCTCGGACAGGATGTGTATCGGCCCGCGGTGCGCACCCTTGTCACCTTCGGCCTCACCTGCGCGTGCATCCTCTGGCCGCTCTTCCGACTCAGCCAGCCCCCCGAAGCGGTCCGCGGCACGCGCGTCGCGATTCGCGATCTTCCCGTCGTGTTCATCCCGCTCGTGGCGATCCTGCTGCCGCAGCGGCTGTGGTTTCTCGCGGGCTGGAGCACCAGCATCACGATTGCGATGGCGCTCACGATCCTCGCGTGGCTACTCATCATCGCGGGCGTGCTGGCGGCGTCGCTTGAGAAGCTCCGAGCGGGCGAGGGGGATCAATCGAGGGGGCGCATCAGGGCGATGCTCACGATCGTCGCGATCATCGCTGCCGCCCCGGCCGTCTCGCTGCTCACGCCGACGCGTGAGCCGAATTCCGACCCCAGCATGTTCTTGCTCGCGTCGCCGATCACGTGCGTGAACGCGATTGTCACGGATCGACCCTGGTCGGGGCTCGGCGTGCGCGTCGAGGCAACCCAATGGCTCGCCATCGCCGGGCTGGGATTCGGCGTGCTGGCCTCGTGGGTGCGTGCGGCCTGGGTGTCGAGACGCTTGCCCGCGCCGAGCCCGCCGGTGGTCCCGATCCCGCCCTCGGCCTAGATTTTGACGTTCCCCGACAGCGAGAGTGTCGCGGGCGGACGCCTGTGGGTCCGAGCCCTGTCCGCGTGGATGGATCAAACGGAGGCCGCGATGGAGTTCATCACCAAGACGGAACGCGAAGGGATCGAGGCCAAGCTCAAGGCCCTCATCGACAATCGCCCGGTGATCTCCACGCGCATCGCCGAGGCCCGCGCCCTGGGCGACCTCAAGGAGAACGGCGACTACCACGCCGCGCGCGAGCAGCAGGGCCTCGAGGAGGCGGAAATCCGTCGGCTCCAGCAGCGTCTCGCCAGCGTCACCATTATCGATGAATCGATGTCCAAGGCAATCGAGGGCCTGGTCGTTGTCGGCACCACGGTCAAGATGCGAGATGTCGACAACAGCGACGAGGACCTCTTCCGCCTCGTCGGCGAGGCTTCGGCCAACCCACCGTTCGATTACGTCGAGGTCACCGCGACCAGCCCTATGGGCCAGGCCATGCTCAAGAGCCGCGTCGGCGACACCATCCGCGTCGACGCCCCCCGCGGCGTGAAGCGATTCATGATCGTGGAGATCGGGTAAGCGGCTGTACTGCAGTGTGTTGCAAAGCCGGCCGTATCGTCCGATAATGGCTCCGATGCCGCTCGTGCTGATGATGCTGGGTTCGATGTTTCGAATCTCGACGCATGGAGCCTACTTCCCATTGATCGAGCATCACGTTGTGGTACTCTGACTGCATCTTTGGGGGTTCCAAAGAGGGCGTGTGAGTTTGCCGCGCTGACATTTCGCCTTTGGTCTCTTGAGAGGAGACGAGACATGAAGATTGCTGCTCTTGCTGCTCTTGCGCTGACGGCAGGCGTTGCGTACGCCGGTCCGGTCGATGTGACCTATTCGGTATCGGGTTCTGCCGGCAACTGGGTGCTTGATTTCAGCGTGACGAACAACCTCAATCCCTCGACCATGGGGCTCTACTTTTTCGGCGTTGAACTCGACACGGGCCGAAACATCGTCGGCAGCCCGACGAACTTCGATCCCGATGCGTGGAGCACATGGGACAACACCGGATACGGCGGTTCGGCCACGATCTACAACAATAACTGGATCGACTTTGCTTCCAACTACACCAGCATCCTGCCCGGCGGATCGCTGTCGGGCTTTCAGGCGGTTTACACCGGCGCTTCGGCCCCGACCTCGGTCAAGTTCTTCGCGTTCGCGAACGATCCGACGGGCGGTCAGTACAACGGCACTGACAACTTCAACAATCAGGTCAACCCGGGCTTCGAGGGCATTGCCACCGTTCCCGCGCCCGCGTCGATCGGTCTGATGGGCCTGGCGGGCCTCGCCGCCTCGCGCCGTCGCCGCTGATCGATCCAAAAACGTGTCCGTCCTTTGCAACGCCCGCGATGGATCGCGGGCGTTGTTCTTTGTCTGACGTCATGCCGAGGGAGTCGCTCCTCTCAGTGCATCGATCGATGAGATTGGGCGTGGGGCTTTGACTCCATTGATCTCTCACGCCACCCACATACGGTCAGAATGCCCTCAGATTCTCTGGAGGCACGCGTGCGTATGCCGCGTGGGTGTTCCGTGTTTGGATCTCTTGAGGGGAGATGAGACATGAAGATCGCTGCTCTTGTGGCAATCGCGTTGAGCGCCGGCGTCGCCCGCGCCGGTCCCGTCGTGACCTACTCGGTTTCCGGGTCGGCCGGCAACTGGGTGCTTGATTTCAGCGTCACCAACAACCTCAACCCCGCCGACATGGACATCTACTTCTTCGGGGTCGAGCTCGATACCGGCCGCAACATCGCCGGCAGCCCGGCGGGCTATGACCCCAGCGTTTGGTTCACCTGGGACAACTCCGCGTACGGCGGCTCGACCGAGATCTACAACAACATCTGGATCGAGTTTACCTACAGCCAGCTGCTTCCGGGACAGACGCTCTCCGGGTTCCAGACGCTCTACACCGGCGCATCGGCTCCGATCGAAGTCGACTATTTCTGCTACGGAACCAGCCTCTCCGGCGGTCAGTACAACGGCACCGACTACTTCAATAACCCGTGGAACCCCGGCTTCGAGGGCACGGCCTTTATCCCCGTCCCGGCTTCCCTCACCGTGATCGGCCTCGCGGGCGTGATCGCCTCGCGCCGTCGCCGCTGATCGTCCGCAAAGTTCGTGCCTGACCCGCAACGCCCGCGCCCGCCGCGGGCGTTGTTCTTCTCATGAAAGCGTGACAGACGCACGGCACCTTCGCGGCACTCGGCTCCTTCAATGCGCAGACTTGCCATGTTCATTTGGCAATCTGGCCATTTGGTATTCGGCCATCTGCCCATCCCATACACTCCGCGCATGAGCGCACGACCGCCCCTCTACTACACGTTCGGCAACCACATGCACTGGGTCGACATGCAGTGGCTCTGGGGATACCACGTCCTGCCCGGCTCCGTCGACGACATGCTCCGCCTGATCGACGAGACCGGCGCACGTGGCAACGTCAACTTCGACGCCGTCGGCTACGAGAAAATGGCCGTCGAGTGCCCAGAGCACCTCGCCAGGCTCCGCGACGCGGTCGCGCGCGGGCTCGTCGAGCCCGTCGGCTGCACGTACGGCCAACCCTACGGCCTGTTCCACGGCGGAGAGTCCAACATCCGCCAGCTCACCTACGGCGTGCGCACCACACGCCGCCTGCTGGGCGTGCGTCCACGCACCTTCTGGGAAGAAGAGTTCTACTTCTTCCCCCAACTCCCGCAGATGCTCGCGCAGTGCGGGCACACCGGCGCCTCGCTCTTCTTCCAATGGACCTGGCACACGCCCGAAGTCCCGAAGGAGCCATGCTCGCTGATCCTCTGGGAGGGGGCCGACGGCACGCGCCTGCCCACGCTCCCTCGCAACGAGCTCAACGTGCATCAGTGGCCCGAGGACTTTGACGGCCTGCTCGATAAGGCCGGCGCGTGGGCGAACCCGGCGGTTGTGCAGTGGCTCGAACTTATGCCGAGCAAGGACTGGATGTGCCGGAGCGAGGTGCTCCTGCCGCGTCTGCGTGAGTTGATGAAGGACGAGCGATTTGACGTGCGCCCGCGCACGGCGGGCAAGCTGATCGAGGAGCTGCTGGCCATGGCCCCCACGCCGCCGGTGAGGCACTACACGATGGACGACGTTTGGCACGGGATGACGCTGGGGAAAAACGAAGATGCACACCCCAAGTCCAGCCGCGAATGCGAGCGAGCGATCCTCGAGGCCGAGGCACAGTCGGCGCTGATTTCGCTCTTCGGCAGGCCGTATCCACGGTGGGATGTGTATCCAACGTGGGAACTCGACGAAGCGTGGCGGGAGTTGCTCGCCGCCCAGCACCACGACAACCACGAGTGCGAAGGGCTCTGCGGTGACCTGGCGATCCCGCAATTCAGGAAGTGCGAGTCGATGATTCGCGAGACGAAGTCTCGAAACTCATGGGCACTTATGGATCGAATGGGCGATGGTGACCGCGAAGTCAGCTTCGGCACCAACTCTCTCGGATGGTCCCGCGAGTGCTGCACGTTGGAATGGGCTCGATTGAACGGCAGCGATCTCATCGACGGTGTGCCGCCATTCGGATATCACATGCTCCCCGACGCTGAACTGAAAACTCTCCGCAAGATTGAGTTGCTCGAGAGTCAGACGCATCTCACGCTTCGCCGAGGTGACTTCGAGATTGAGATCGAGAGAGCTTCCGGCACGATCTCGCGGGTCAAGCATCCCGAGTGGGGAGACCGTCGGGATCCGTTCCCGATCCCATTGCCGTCGTTCCGATTCCTGAAGGATGGTAAGCCCGTCCAGCTCAAGCCGCGAGCCCTTGGATCACCCGAGCCCAGCCGGGCGGAGGCGTTCTATCCCTCGCGCGGCAAGTTCGCCGCGGCCACGATCTGGCTCGCGCCTCCAGACAGCCCAACCCATCATCTGGCCGTGGCGATCACGATGGACCCGATCGATGATGCGATCGCAATCTTGATCACCGATTCGTGGTTCTGCGAGCAGGACCCAGGTCTCGCGGGCGCTCTCGGAGTCGAGATTACGCCGCCGTTCCATCCGGCCCTCATCCTCGCAGACACGCCGATGTCGTGCGCTCCCGTCGACCCGCGCGGCATGTTCCGCCGCAAGTATCCCAAGGGCGATTGGATGACGTCGCCGCAGTGGTTCGAAGAAGTCGCACGTCCATTCACGGGCTTCAGCTTCGTGGACTTCCTATCGAGCAACGACGAGGATGCACACGGAATGCTCGTCCTGACTGGCGGTTCGCAGCAATGGCTCCGCACGGAAGGCGGCGGGCGTTTGATTGTCGACGCCGTTGACCCGTGGGATGAACGCAACGCTCCTGGCCATGCTCTTCTCGGGTGCGAGCCCTTCACCATCCGAATTCACCCGCACCGCGGGCTGACGAATGCGAGCCGTGTCAAACTCGCACGCGCGTTTGAGACTCGTGGCACTTGCGGCGTCGGCTGGAACTACGAACCTAGCTCCGACCTTCCCCCCGTCTTCGGCCCGCTCTCTGTCGAAAACGCCCCCAACGTCCTTGCACACGCCTTCTTCCGCGAGTCCATGAAATCCGGCGAGCACCTGCCGCACTGGGCCGGTCATCGCATGTTCGAGGCCTCGGGCGGCCTGTGCGACCACCCGTTCGTCATCCGCCTCGTCGAGTGGGACGGCCAGCCCGCCGAAGTCACGCTCAAACTCGCCGGGCCCGTCGCCATGGCCGCCAAGGCCAACCTGCTCGGCGAAGTCCTGAACGAGCGGCCGCGCGGCGTGGGTGTCGGGCCCGCCGGCTGGTCGCCCTTGGACACAGGCTGGCTCGAGTGCACGCCCTGCGACCCGCCGTCCTGGGCGATCGTGGGCGGCAAGCCCATCGAACTGCGCGGCAAGCCGATCGAATGGACGCAGGTACGATTCGCGATGCGGCCCCGCGAGATCGCGACGATCTATGCCGACATGGTCATGGGACGCAAGCAGTTCCGCGACCTCGACGCCAAGCGCGAGGTGTGGGCGACGGTGCACAAGGAGCCGGGGAAGAAGGAGTGATGGGGAAGTGGCCGTCTGGAGGGCTATTCACAGAACCTGACCATGTCCATGCTTTGACGATTCGCCTGTCTCGCTGTCTCGCTGTCTCGCTGTCTCGCTGTCTCGCTGTCTCCTCGTCTTCATTTGGCAATTTGGTGATTTGGCGATTTGGCGATTTGGCGATTTGCCCCGCACTCGCCGCCTGCTTGGTCTCTCCAAAAGCCTACAACCGCCGGACTCGCGACGAGCTCGGCGGCGATTCTCAGTGGATTGTCGCGAGACGCCCGCACGGGCCGGGTGTGGTACGCTCTGGCCTCAAGGCCGCGTGGGGGGCTCGTTCAGCACAGGGCCAGGAACGAGAGCACGCAGAAGAGGCCGATCTGGCGACGGAACGCGGTCATGACGAGAAGGTTCTTCACATTCCACCTCTTGGGTTGTGCCCAGACAAGGGAACAACACCCGTGCCAGCGTCGCGCCGGCGCAACGCGATCGCGCCGCGTGCGTTCTTCCCGGACCTTGGGGGGGCGGCGGGGTTCCGAATGTGCCGAAGTGTCGTGCCGTGGCAACATCACGCGCTGCGTTTCCGCAACATCGCGCGGTGCGGAAGCACACAGGATCGCGCCGCGTGCTCCGCTCGCCACGATTTCTCGGGTGTGCTGCACGATCGCGGCGATCGCTCTTTTGCTTCTTGCATGGCCGACCGCGGCCCGCGCGCAGGCGACACCTCAATCGCCGCCACAGCCCGAGAATCATCCCGCGGCGCAGCCCGCCGTGTCCGATGGCACGCCCCCCATGCCCGACGACGCGATGAAGGCCTACGCGTTCGTGGACGCGGCCCTGCGTTCGTGGACGATCCCTGACGCGGCCGTCAAGGACTCCGTGCCCGTCGGGGCCTGCTGCGTGACGCTCCGCGCCCGCGGTAAGGTTCTGGGACGAGGCGAAGCGGTGGGTGGGCCGTCGTGCATCGCGAGCGCGACGCGCGAGGCGATGATCCAGGCCCAGGCGGGCATCGCCGCGATCCGCGATGAACTGGCGTTCACGACGATGGCCGAGGCCGCGGGTATGGTCTCGATCGGCGTTGAGTTCGCCGGCGCGCTCATCCCCGTCGACTTCCAGAGCTTTGGCGAGATGGATCGGGCGCTCTCGCCGGGGCTCGACGGCATCGCGATCCGCATCGCCGACAAGCTGGAAGCAACCTTCCCCAGCGTGATCCTCCAACGCACCATCGCACCCAGCCTCGCCAGCGCCGCCGCCGCCGCGCGGATCACCGGCGATCCCGCCCTCGGCCTGCCCGAGGCGCCCGACGCCCAGCCCGCCAAAGTGCGTGAAACTCGCAAGGCGACCTACTACCGCTTCCGGGTTCGCCACCTGGCGCAGACCGAGCCGTCCGTTCCGCCCGTGTTCTTGCAGCGTGGCGGAAAGGTCTTCGATCAATCCCGTCTCGACGTGAACGAGCTTCGCCGCTGGGCCGACGGCCTGGCGCGTAATCTCGTCGCGAGGCGCTGGACCGGCCAGGGCGCGATCGGCATGTCGGGAACCGATTGGCCGTTGCTGGGGAAGACCGATCCCGCGATCGCGGGCCCGGGCGAGCAGAGCCTGGCGATTCTCGCGCTCTGCGACTATCTCGCGGCCCGCACCGGCGTCGGTCGTTTTGATCTGGCGCCGCGAGCAGACAGAGACGCCTTCGGCGCGATGGCCCTCATCCTCGCCGACGAGCTTCTCACCGTTGAGGACACCGAGATCGCGCCATGGTCCGAACCGATCTCCGCCGCCTCGACGATCGTCGCGCTTCGGGCGGTTCAACGCGTCGTGCAACCCAGGTATGTTCCCACGGCGGAGTTGATGGCGAAACTGGATGAACCGCTTCTCGCCGCGTTTTCTCCCGAGAGCGGCTGGTCGCCCACCGTTCCCGAACCCGCCCGAGGCCTGATCGCCTGGGCCATGCTCATCCGCGCCGGCGACGACCCCGCGAAGCGCCAGCTTGCCGACAAGGCGATCACATCCATCTACCTCGGCGTCACGCCCGGCCTCCTCATCGCCCAGATGCCCTGGCTCGGCTTCGCGGAGCTCGATCGCGCCGGCACCGCCGGCGACATCGCCGCCTCCACCGCGTACCGCGACATGCGCGACCTCCTCGCCGCGGCCCTCTTCAAGCCCGGCGAAGACGACCAGGACATGGCGGGCGGCATCGTCTTCACGACCGGAACACTGCCCTTTCCCACCTGGCACACCGCCCGCCCCGTGTCGTTCCTGGCCGCCATGCTCGGCGATCCGCGATTGACCGAATCGAGCGAGCGCCCGCGCCAGACCGCCAGCCTCATGGACAACCTCCGCTTCCTCCGCCAGCTCTCCGCCGACGAATACGTCGCGGCCGCGTTTGTCGACCCGAAGCGCAACCTCTGGGGCGTGCGCTCGGCGCTCTGGGACCAGCGCCAACCCGTCGAGGCGACCGCGATCACGCTGATCGCCGTGTGCGAGACGCTCCGCTCTTTCGAGCGCACGGCCGCGCCCGCGTCCAGGCCGAGCCCCGATTCGGGGTCCGGTCCTCCACCCAAATAGCTCCCCGCCGGGGAGCGTCCATCGTCGTTTTCATGTTTCGCGTCAAGGGCCTGTTTTGCAGAGGTTTTCTGAGGCTCGTTGCCGGGAAATTTGGGCCGATGTCTGCTATGATTTTTGATGCGACGAGGCCCCTCTCGCGGAGGGGCGATTCGGGCGAGTTCGGGCCCCGCTCTTGCAGGCCTTGGCCCGGTCGGAATACTGATGGACAGCCCCCGCGCGGGCGCTGCTTTGAGGGACACGGATGTCGGACCAGCCTGTCAATGGTGCGGAAAACCTGCCTCCTTCTGACGGCTCGCCGGGCGGCACGCCCCCCGGCGGCCAAACCGGTGGCCAAACCGGTGGCCAAGCTGGTGGTCAAGTCGGCGGCCAGGTCATCGATCTCGACATCCAGCGCGAGTTGCAGGACAGCTATCTCACCTACGCGATGAGCACCATCATGGACCGGGCGCTCCCCGATGTCCGTGATGGCCTGAAGCCCTCCCAGCGGCGAATCCTCGTCGCGATGAACGACCTCAAGCTCCGCCCCGGCCGCAAGCATCTCAAGTCCGCCAAGATCTGCGGCAACACCTCGGGCGACTACCACCCGCACGGCGAGTCCGTCATCTATCCAACCATGGTCGGCCTGGCCCAGAAATGGCGTATGCGCGTCCCCCTCGTCGATCCGCAGGGCAACTTCGGGTCGATCGACGGCGATCCGCCCGCCGCCATGCGATACACCGAGGCCCGCATGACCTGGGGCGCGGTGGAGATGCTCGCGGACATCGACCTGCAGACCGTCGACTTCCAGCCCAACTACGACGACCGGCTCATGGAGCCGCTCGTTCTGCCGGGCAAGTTCCCGAACCTGCTGATCAATGGCGGCGTAGGCATCGCGGTCGGCATGGCGACCAGCCTCGCGCCGCACAACCCGACCGAGATCCTCGACGCGATCGTCCGCGTCATCGAAAACCCCGCCATCACGCTTTATGAGCTGATGTCCGACGTCAAAAACGATGCCGGCGATGTCGTCCGTTTCGGCGTCAAGGGCCCGGACTTCCCGACCGGCGGCACGGTTCACGGCAAGCAAGGCATCGTCGAGGCCTACGCCACCGGGCGCGGCAAGGTCGTCAACCGCGGCTCGCTTCACACCGAGGAGATCGGCGGCAAGGGCTCGGGGCGCGAGCAGATTGTCATCGACTCCATCCCCTACATGCTCAACCAAACGACGCTCGTCGAACGCATCGTCGAGGCCGTCAAGGAAGAACGCATCGTCGATGTCTCCGACGTGCGCAACGAATCCGGGCGCGAGGCCCAGACGCGCGTGGTGATCGAACTGAAGAAGGGCGCCGACGCCCGTGTGGTCGAGAAGCAGCTCTATGAGTTCACGCCGCTCCAGCAGACCTTCTCGATCATGAACATCGCGCTGGTGAACCGCCAGCCGCGAACGCTCACGCTCCGCGAGATGATCGATTGTTACGTCGACCACCGCGTGAACGTGATCCGCCGGCGCACCGCCTACCTGCTGCGCGAGGCCAAAAAGCGAGCCCACGTGTTGGAGGGCATGATCTACGCCGTCTGCGACATCGACGAGGTGATCCGCATCATCCGCGCCAGCAAGACGCGAGAGGAGGCGATCCAGCGGTTGATGGAGCGCCGCTTCCAGATCCCCGCGTCGCATCCGCACGCTCCCAAGCTCCCCGCCCGTCTCATGGACCGCGTGCGCGCGGGCGATTCGGAGGGCGGCGTGCTCCTGTCCCGCATTCAGGCCGAGACCATCGGCGGCATGCGCCTCATCCAGCTCGTCGGGCTTGAGATCCAGCGCCTCGTCGAGGAGTACTCGGCCCTGGTCAAAGAGATCGAGGGTTACGAGCTGATCCTCGCCGAGCACCAGCGCGTGCTCGCCATCATCAAGGACGATGGCGCCCAGATGCGCGAGCGGTTCGGCTCGCCGCGCCTCACCACCATCGAAGACGCCGGTGCCGACGTCACCATCGCCGAGCTGATCCCCGTGCAGGATGTCGCCGTCACCATCAGCCACCAGGGCTATGTGAAGCGAGTCCCGCTCGAGACCTATCGCTCGCAGGGCCGCGGCGGCAAGGGCATCAAGGCCTCCGACGCCAAGGACGAGGACTTTATCGAGCGCGTCTTCGTCGCCAGCACCCACGACGATCTGCTCTGCTTCACCAACACCGGGCGCGTCTTCCTCATCAAGGTCTACGAAGTTCCCGAGATGAGCCGCACCGCCAAGGGACGGGCGATGATCAACCTCATCGACCTCAAGCAGGGCGAGCGGACCTGCGCCTACCTCGCGGTCAAGAACTTCGAGGAGGGAAGCAACTATCTCACCTTCGTCAGCAAGGGCGGCGTGGTGAAGCGCACCGCGCTCAAGGACTACCGCAACGTCAATAAGTCCGGCATCATCGCCGTGGGCCTCAAGGAGGGCGACCAGCTCCTCACCGTCACGCTCACCGACGGGCACGACGACCTGCTCCTGGCGACCGCCTCCGGCATGGCGATCCGTTTCAACGAAGAGGACGCCCGCCTCATGGGCCGCGCCGCCGCCGGCGTCAAGGGCATCGAGCTCGAAGAGGGCGACGAAGTCGTCGGCGTCGCCAGCGTGCCCATGGAGAAGGACGCCGACGGAGACCTCGCCACGCGAGACCCCTCCATCGCCCTCCTCACCATCACCCAGAACGGCTACGGCAAACGCACCGCCATCGACGAGTACCGCGTCCAGCCCGAGGATGGCAAGGCCCGCTCTCAGTCGCGAGGCGGAAAGGGGCGCGCCGACATCAAGACCAGCGAACGCAATGGCAGGTCCGTCGCCGCCATCGCGGTCGGCTCGGGCCAGGACGTAGTCATCGTCACCAAGGGCGGCCAGCTCGTCCGTGTCCCCGCCGATTCCATCTCGATGATCGGCCGAAACACGCAGGGAGTGCGCGTGGTGGGGGTCAACGAGGGTGACGCCGTCGTCTCCGCGACCGCGGTGGACGCCGATCCGCCCGTTGAGTCCGGCGAGCCGATCGATGCCCCGCCGCCCGACACCCGGTCCGGGCCCGACATCAGCGCCCCGCCCGCCTCATAAGCCCCGAGATTCGTGATACACTGGGTCCACCATGGCCACCGACTGGTCCGATGACATCGCGATCGCCGACCTCGACGACGAGCCCGCGCTCTCCGAGGAGTTGTCGCAGCTCATCGACCGCGTGGGTCAGACCGAGGCCGCCCAGGCGCCCCACGTCGTGCTGAACTTCGGGCAGGTGAACCACGTCCACAGCTCGAATCTCGCCCAGCTCCTGCGCCTCCGCAGCCGCATGAATGAGCGAGGCAAGCGTCTGCTCCTCTGCTCGCTGAGCGAGGACGTGTGGCAGGTGCTGAAGATCACGGGGCTGGACAAGGTCTTTCGGTTCGCGCCCGACCCCATGACGGCGCTGGCGACGCTCCAGCTCGAGCAGGAACCGGAAAAGTAGGTCCGTGCCATGGTTCGGCCTCGGATCGGCACGGATTCTAACCCGGCCCTGAGTTCGTTCACATGATTTCATGCAACTCGACGGACCTCGAACCCGCGGGGGGTTGGATGTCCCAGGCTGGCGTGGAAACGGGTGCGGTGGGCCGTGACGACAATACGACTGAGTTCATGCCCAAAGCCCTGCCCTCGCGCCGCGATCCACGCAGCTGCTCCACGCACCGCCATGAAGCGCCCCCTTCGTGGGTGAGGTAGCCCGTACGAACATCCACGTTGGTGCGCATGGCGCGTACCCGCCGATTCAACGCTGGCGACCGCCCATCTCCACATGAAACGTTCGCGCCAAGGCCGGCGCCACGCCAGCGCCGCCCGACGCGGGGAATCCCCTTGTGGCGCTGTGGCCATCGACCCAGCGATCGCAATATCACCGCAGTGGTCCGGGGCGATCTCCGATCGACACGCCCTCTCGCTCCGCTGCGATGTACGCGCGTCACTCCAGCTTTGGCTTGACGCCGCCAGATGTGACGAACTTCGATGGGTTCGCGAGGACATCCGTCACGCAGCTCTTGCAGCAGAGGCGCAGGAGGCGACCGGCGACGACAAGATCGACGGGCTTGCCCATGCTGCCGAGTTCCTCGCCGCTGACGGGGCACTCTTTGAGCGGGTAGTCCCCGCGCTGTGCCTCGACCACGGCCTTGTCGAGTTCGGTCAGATGCTTCTTGGGATCATTGAGGAAATCCGCTCTTTCACTTTCCGCGCCCAAGCGGACGAGGCGATTGCCATACACAACTTCGATCGGCTTCTCGGGGAGACCTTTCCCGGAGATGATCGAGGTCTTGAGCGGGTAGATGGGCGCCTGATCCTTGATGATCGAGTCGTCGAGGGCCGCAAGGCTCTTGGTCAGGTCCTTCTCGAACTTCGGTGGGCATGACTTGCAGCAGAAGCGTACCTCGCGTCCTTCGTAGAGCTTGATGATCGGCTCGCCCATCGAACCGAGTTTCCCGCCCGAGACGGGGCAGGTTGAGAACGGGTATGGGTCGCCGATGCGCGCGGGCACCGGAGCCTCGGCCTTCGCCGGGGGCTGCGCGGATCGGTCGGGCGTCGCGGGTTGGACCGCGGCCTGGGCGGAAGCGAGGGCGGCGACCAGCGACACGGCGAGTACTCGGGTGGAACGGTGCATCATTCGGGTTTCCTTTCGAGCGTCTCATGGGTGCGGAACTCGCGACGGTGTTTCCAGCGCTTGGCGAGATAGAAGATGATCGGGTAAACCAGCAATTCCATGACAAAGCTGACGAGCAGCCCGCCGATCATGGGGGCGGCGATGCGGCGCATGGTGTCGGCGCCGGTGCCGTCGGCCCAGAGGAGCGGGACCAGGCCGATGAAAGTGGATGCGACGGTCATCGCCTTGGGGCGGATGCGCTTGACCGCCCCGTCGTGGACGGCGGTATAAAGACCGGCGACGGTGTTCATGCGACCTTCGGCGCGGAATCGGTCAAAGCTGTTGTCGAGGTAGAGGAGCATGACCATGCCGGTCTCGGCGTCGAGACCCGCCAGCGCGATGATGCCGATGACGACCGCGAGCGAGAGATTGAAGTCCAGCGCGTGCATGAACCAGAACGCGCCCACCAGGCTGAAGGGCACCGCGAGCATGACGACGGCGACGCGGAACCACGAGCGGCTGCTGGCGTAGAGCAGTACGACGATCACCACGAGCGTGAGGACGCTGGCGGCGACGAGGCGCGGAATGGTCTTCTCCCAGAACTCGAACTGCCCGGAGAAGACGAGGGTGTAGCCCGGCGGGAGGGGCACGTCGCGCGCGACGATGCGCCGCGCCTCGGCGATGTAGCCGCCCAGGTCGCGCCCGGCGATGTCCACGAAGACCCAGGCGGTCCGCTGGGCGTTCTCGCTGCGGATCATGGGCGCGCCGGGCGAAAGGCGGATCTCCGCGATCTCGCCGAGCGGCACCTGCGGGCGAACGCCGTCGGGGCCGGCCATCGCGCCGGTGACCAGAACCTGCCTGAGCGCGGGGATGTCGTCGCGATAGTCGCGGAGGTATCGGATGTTCAGGGGATAGCGTTCCGCGCCCTCGACCGTGGTGGTGACGTTCATGCCGCCGATCGCGGATTGGATGACGTCCTGCACGTCGGCGATGGTGAGCCCGTAGCGGGCGGCGGCCTCGCGGTTGATGTCGATGTCGAGGTAATAGCCTCCGAAGGTCCGCTCGGCGTAGGCGGAGACCGTGCCGTCGATCGATCGCACGGCGGTGGCGGCGCGCTCGGCGAGATCGGAGAGGAACTTGAGGTCGGGGCCCATGATCTTGATACCGACGGGCGTCTTGATCCCCGTGGCCAGCATGTTGATGCGGTTCTCGATGGGGAAGGGCCAGGCGTTGGCCATGCCGGGGAACGAGACGACGGAGTTGAGGCCCGGGTGCATCGTGCCGTCGGAGTCTTGCCAGCCGAACTTGAGCTCCTCGGTGGTGACGGGGCGTTCGGAGGGCCAGAAGCTGGCGTGCATGAGCGAGCGGAGCCACTCGGGCCATTCGTCGAAGAAGTAGGCGGGTCGGCGCGTGCGCCACTGCGAGTGATCGGGGTTGAGCTGCACGACGGTCTCGATCATGGAGAGCGGCGCGGGGTCCGTGGCGGTCTCGGCGCGCCCGATCTTCCCATGCACGCTCAGCACTTCCGGGAACGACTTGATGAGCTTGTCGGTCTGCTGCAGAAGTTCCTTGCTCTTGGTGACGCTGATGGAGGGGTCGGTGGTGGGCATGTACAGCAGGTCGCCCTCGTCGAGCGGCGGCATGAACTCGGTGCCCAGCTTCTTGATCGGGTACCACGTCGACGCCAGCGCGCCCAGCGCGAGCACAATCACGAGAGAGGGGCGCGCCATGGCGAAGCGGAACGCGGGGTTGTAGACCCACTGGAGTACGCGGCTGATGGGGCTGTGCTGCTCGTGGATGATCTTCTGTGGAAGCAGGAGCATGGCGATCAGGGCCGCCCAACCGCCCGCGATCCACCAGCGGAACGCTTCGAGATTGGGAAGGCTCGAAGCGATCAGGAAGAGTGCCAGGGCGGGAAGGAACATGGCCGAGAGCGTGACGCCGGTGTTGGTGGCGAAGCCCCAGCGCTTCGGCAGCACGCGTCCGGTGATGAAGTAGTACATGAGCACGGGGATGATCGTGATCGACAGGAGCGCGGCGGCGGCCATGGCGAAGGTCTTGGTGAACGCCAGCGGCTTGAAGAGCCGCCCCGCCTCGCCCCCCAGCACGAACACCGGCAGGAACGAAACCGTGATGATGAGGAGCGAGAAGAAGAGCTGTGGCCCGACCTCCTTGGCGGCGGCGCTGATGAGCTCGATGCGGGGCGTGTGCGGCAGTCCGGCGGAGAGGCGTTCGTCCTCGCGATCCAGGTGCTTGTGCCCGTTCTCCACCATCACGATCGAGGAGTCGACGACCACGCCGATCGAGATCGCGATCCCGCCCAGCGACATGATGTTGGCGTTGATGCCCAGGAGGTGCATGACGAGCAGGGCGGCGATGACGCTTGAGGGGACGACGAAGACGGCGACCAGTTCGCTGCGCAGGTGGAGCAGGAAGAGGATGCAGACCAGGCCGACAACAACGATCTCTTCGACGAGCGTGTCGCGGAGGGTGGCGACGGAGCGGTTGATGAGGTTTGAGCGGTCGTAGGTGGGCTTGATCGAGACGCCGGGCGGCAGGCCGTCCTCGAGCGCGGCGAGCTTGGCCTTGACGCCCGCGATGACCTTGTGGGCGTTGGCGCCGAAGCGGGCGACGACGATGCCGCCCACGGCCTCGCCCTTGCCGTCGAGTTCACCCACGCCGCGGCGCATCTCGCCGCCGATCTGAAGGGTGGCGATGTCGCCGAGCATGACGGGCGCGCCTCCCGCGCCCAGCCCGACGGGCACCTTGGCGAGGTCATCGAGCCCCCTGAGATAGCCGCTGCTGCGGACCATGTATTCGGTCTCGGCGAGTTCGACCACCGACCCGCCGACGTCGTTGTTGGATCGCTGAACCGCCATCATCACATCGCGGATCGCGAGTCGATATGCCCGCAGCTTGAGCGGGTCGAGCACGACTTGGTACTGGCGCACAAAGCCGCCGATAGACGCGACCTCGGAGACGTCCTCGACCGAAGTGAGCGGATAGCGCAGGTACCAGTCTTGCAGGCTGCGCAGCTGCGCCAGGTCGAGATTCGCGGAAACCAGCGGCGTGTCGGTGATGGGATCGACGCCGGGCTTCTCGAACGCACGCACCTTCACGAGCCGGTCACGCCGATCCGCGGGCGCCTCGTCGTCCGACGCGAACCAGCGATCGCGCTCGGCGTCGCGCCACAGACCCTTGGGGTGATCGGGGCTGAAGTATCCGGGGCTGAGCACATACTGATAGACCCAGCCGACGCCGGTCGCATCGGGGCCGAGCTTGGGCTCGACGCCCCGGGGGAGCCGATCGCGCGCGAAGTTGAGGTATTCGAGCACGCGGCTGCGGGCCCAGTAGATATCCGTGCCGTCCTCGAAGAGGACGTAGACAAAGGACTGCTCGAACATGCTGTAGCCGCGGACGGCGGTGGAGCCGGGCACCGCGAGCATGGCGCTGGCGAGCGGGTAGGTCACCTGCTGGTCAACGACCTCGGGATTCTGGCCGGGATACTCGGTGGTGACGATCACCTGAACGTCGGAGAGATCGGGGATCGCGTCGAGGCGGATGTGGAAGATGGACCAGATGCCGGAACCGACCAGCACGGCGGTGAGCAGGAGCACCATGAGGCGGTTTCGGATCGAGAGCTCGATGATGCGTGCGATCATGGGTTCAGTCCTCTCCGACGCCGAGGGTGGGTGCGGCCGAGGCGCGAGCATGGGCGTTGCGGCCCTCACGAGAATCGAGATCGACCGCCGTGCGAGTTCGGTGGCCGCGCTTCATCGCACAGGCTCCCTCGTCTTGATGGTGCGAACCGGCCCGCCGCAGGACTTCATGTCGGCGGCGAAGAAGGGGTTGGCGACGTCGGGAGAGGTCTGGAGCCAGTCGCCCTTGGCGCCGCCCGGGGCCATGGGGCAGTTCATCAAGTACAACTCCGCGACGCCGCCTTGGCCCGCATCCGCGGCGATGGCGGCCCTCGAAGGCGGGTACACGTCGATGAGCTCGACAAGTCTTTCACCCAGCGCGCTAAACAACTGGCGCTGGTGTTCGAGCGGATGCCCCGTCATGGCCTCGGACGCCTTGATCACGCCGAGCGTCAGCCTCTCGTGCTTCGTGCCCGCGAGGGAGGCGTGGAACGCATGGGCCGCCGAGATCAGCGGCTGGAGTTCCAGCTTCGGCGCCGTCTCCCTCTCTTTCTGCTCGGCCCCGAGGATGTTCGAGAGCCTGAGGTACTCGGTGATCACGGCGTCCACGAGCTTCTGCTGCTCGGGCGTGGCGTCGGCGACCACGGGCGCGACCCCAGGCGCGACCCCAGGCGCGACAGGGGGCGCGGCGGGCGAAGATGCCTCGAGCGCGCCCTGCCCAAGGAACTTGGCGATCGCCTCACGCAAACGGCTCTCGGAGTCAATCAAGAACTGGCCGCTGGCCACGACTACCTCGCCCGGCTCCACACCCGACGCGACGCCCACGACGCCGCCGTCCCCGGGCTCTCCCAGGACAACACGACGCGGCTCGAACCGTCCTTTGCCGGCGCTGATGAAGACGACCTGTGACTCGCCGGTGTCGATGACCGCCTCGCGCGGGAGAATGGTGACGCTCTCCGCCGTGCTTGCGTCGAACTCCGCGATCGCATACATCCCGACGCGCAGGAGGCCATCCGGGTTCGGGATCGTGGCGCGCACCAGCGCGGTGCGCGTCATGTCGTCCAGATCGGGATGGATGAACATGACCTCGCCCGCGATCGGTTCGGAGCCCAGCGCGCCGACGCGGACGCTCGCACGCTGACCGAGCTTCACGTGGCGCAGCGAGTGCTCGGGCACGCGCGCCTCGACCCACATCGTCGATCGATCCGCCAGACGCAGGACCGTCTGACCCGCCATCACCCCCGAGCCGCTGTAAATCTCCGCTTTCTCAACCACGATCGCGTCTATCGGCGACGTGAAAGTGACCGTCGCCGGCGCGTGGTCCAATCCGCCCAGTTGCTCCACTTGTTCGGGCGTGAGGCCGAGCGCCCGCAGACGGGCCTGAGCGGCCTCGACCAGCACGGTGCTCGCGCTGGGCACCGCAACTCCAGAGCTTGTCGAATCGGAGGGGGCCGACGAGGCGGCCCGACGAGCCGCGATCAATTCCTCGATCGCTTGTCGAAGTTCCGGGCTGTAAAGATCAAAGAGCGGTTCTCCCGCGCGAACCTTCATCCCCTCGGTGTCGGCATGGAGTTTCTCGATCCAGCCCGACACGCGGAGGCTGACGTCGGACCGTGCCGACTCGGGTTCGACGATCGTCGCCGCGGCTCGGACGTGCCGCGAGAGCGTGCCCTTTGAGGCCACCACCGTGCGCACGCCCATGTTCTGCACAACCGCGGGATCGATCACGACCGTGCCCGCGCCCTCGGGCGCACCAACTCGCCCGCCGGGTGTGTTTCCCCCTGCGAGGGGTGTGAGCTTCATGTGGCAGATGGGGCAATCGCCCGGCTGATCCTGCATCACCTGGGGATGCATGCCGCAGGTCCAGATCTGCTTGGCGGTGGGCGCGGCCGTGGTGGAATCGGGTCCGGTTGGAGCGCGATCAGTTCCGGCACCGGCGCCAGCGCGGGCGGAGGGCAGGATCCAGCGCTCAATGGTCGTATGCCAGCGAACGCCGGCGTAGACCCCTCCCGCCGCCACGGCGAAGAGGAGTACCAGCGAGATGGGCCTCGGCCGGGGGCGTGCGGCGGGCGTCGTGTCAATGGACATGCGTTGCCTCCTTGGCGGGATCGGGTTGCGGCGTGGAGCTCGGGCGCGACGCGTCGTTCGCCGGGGCTTGGCCCGGGGCGCCGTCGCCGAGTGTCTCGATGTCGATGCCCAGGCAGCACTCGATCTCGACGACCACCTTGTCCATCTCTGCGTGGGCGGCGGCGATCAGCTCGTAGACCTTGAGTATCGAGCGACGGCTGTCGATGATCTGCGCGAAGCTGCCCGCGCCGGCCTCGTAGGCGCGAGCGTCCGTCTCCGCCAGGCGCGTCGCCGCCGGCAGGAGCGACGCCCGGAGAAACTCGTGCTGCCGTTGCGCGTCGCGGTACATCACAAGCAGCGCGACATACTCCGCCACGCGATCGCTCGATCGCTGCCTGAGCAGTGCCTTGGCGGCCCTGAGATTCGCCTCGGCCTCTCGGATGCCGGCGCGAATCGCGCTCGCCGTCGTGGGGAGCGTGATCATCGCGCCCAGGGCCTGCGAGATCGTGCCGGTAATCGACGCCGTGGGGCTGAGGTCGGGAATCCAGCGCAGGCGCGCCAGTTCGAGCGCATCGGCCCGCCCCTCGACCTCCCGCGCCATCAGCGCCACCTCGGGGAACACGTCCGCGGCCGCCCGAAGCATCGCCGCGTCGTCCGCGGGAAGCGATCGGACCTGCGGCATGGGCCCGGCGACGATGAGCGTCGCGCCGGCGTCTCGTCCGAGCAAGGCGTTCAGCGCCGCGCGGGCGCCCTCGTGCTGGCTGCGAAGCTCGAGCAGTTCGTTCTCGCTCATGCGGAGTTCAAGATCGGCGGCCTGCACCTCGCGGAGGGGCGTGCCCGCCCCCGCGCTGCGTGCCGCGGCCTCCACCATCGCGCGCCGCAGCGCCAGATCCTGACGCCGCAGTTCGATGACTCGAGACTGGACGGCGTAGTCCGCCCACGCGCGGAGCACCTTGCGTTGAAGCTCGAACTTGGCGACCCGGAACCGCTCGCCGGCGGCTCGCGCTTCACTCAGCGCGAGCTTGGCTTCCTGCTCCACCTTCACCGGGAGCGTGAGGTTCATCTCCGGGTCGAAGCCGGCGCTGAAGGTCGCTCGGTCAAAGGACTTCATGCGATCGCCGGAGAACATGTAGTCGAATCCCAGCGAGACATTCGCGTTGGGATAGGCCGACGCGGCGTCCACCCGCTGCATCGCCGCCTTCCACTGGAAATAGGCGGCCTCGAGATCGCCGTTGGCCAGGAACGCGCGACGCAGCACGTTACGCCAGCTCGGCGCCTCGGGGAGCTCCGGCACCGAGCGCCGCTCGATGGGCGTTTCAAGGGTCAGGCCCGCCTCGTCGAGCTTGGCGCGCTCCGCCTGGGCGCCGTCGGGCGAGAGCGTGCAACCGGAGAGCCCAACTCCGAGAACCAGGCAGACGAGGATCGATGCAAATCGGGTGGTGTGCGTTCCTTCGTACGCGCCGTCGGATCGATCACGGAGCGTCGCCACGCCCCTCGGGCGCGATGCAGCGAGACATGTATTCATGGACAATGTCCTGATGTGCTTGGTGAGACCGCCAACGCCCCGGAGGGCGCGCGATGCGATGAACGCCGGCCGCCGATTCCCTCAGCGCGCAATGGCGCTGTGGTAGCGGCTCGCTACATCAACCAGACGCACAGGACGGACTGGATCGAGTTTGCGGCGCGCTTCGGAGACCCGTCGGGTCGGCCCAAACCAGAGTGCGCGCCCACATGGGCTGGACGCGCCAGTGACAGAAGGCTCGGAAGCACCACCGCGACCAACTGAGTGCGCTCGAGCGTGGGTTCGGCAGGCGGCGTGATGGGCTGTTCGGGCCGCCCCACGTCGCAGCGGCATGAGTCCGCCGCGCCGCCTTCCAAGCCGGCCGGGCTGCCTGTGCTCGATTCGTCGCAGCACGGGCAACTGCTCTGATCGATCTCCGACGCCGGCCCGCAGGCCGAGATCATCCCCACGCGCACCACTTGATCGGCTCCGATCGCCATCTGGGCGCAGCGAGCAAAGCCGATCCCTGGAAGAGACTGGACGACGAGCGACAGTGCGAGGATGAGGCGGGTCAGTCGGGCCATCCGTACGCATTCTACCGTCCGAGAGCGGCACGGGTTCGTCGATGTGATCGGCACGATCGGTGTGCGAACTTTCCGAGACCTCCGAGTGGGGGCGCATGGGGACGCGGCGGGCCCCAATAACTTCGGCTTTTACGCCAAGCAAGCTCCATACATCTGGCGAGGGAAGAGTCGATGAGCGGTGGTGTCCGCGGGTGGACGCGGTGCCATATCGATCTCGAAGGCGCGGCGTATCGTCGGCAAACCGCGTCGCGACCCTATCGCCGGAACCACGAATCGGAGTGTCGGGGCTCAAATGGTTCTATCGTTCCATGCGGCGGCTTCGCGATCGCGACGGCGACATCCCTCCATGTGGGCCGGCGGAGCCGAGAGCGAGGGCGGGAATGCTCGCGGCTCCGTCGGTGTCTGCTATGCTGGCGGCTCTTCCATGACCACCGATTCAATCGCTATTCTTGCCCCGCTCTTCTTTGTCGTGGGTGCTCTCTACGCCTCCGTTGGACACGCCGGCGCCTCGGGCTATCTGGCGGTGATGGCCCTGTTGTCCCTCGCGCCCGAGCTCATGCGTTCCACGGCGCTAGCGATCAATGTGCTCGTCGCCGCCATTGCGGTTGCGCAATTCGCGCGAACCGGGCATTTCTCTTGGTCGTTGACGTGGCCCTTCGCGGTGTCATCGATTCCCGCGGCGTTTGTCGGCGGACTGATCGAACTGCCGCCCCGCCCGCTCAAGATCGCCATCGGCGTGGTCCTGCTCCTCACTGCCTTGCGAATGGGAGTGTCCGCTGCTCGCCGGCCCGGCGCGACGACCCACTCGCACGCGGCGCGGCCGCCCTCCCGCACCGTCGCCCTCGCCGTGGGTTCGGTCCTGGGCTTGATCTCGGGACTCACGGGCACCGGCGGAGGCATCTTTCTCAGTCCTTTGCTGCTGCTGGCCCACTGGGCCGACACCAAACGAACCGCGGCGACCAGCGCTTGCTTCATCCTGGTCAATTCCGTGGCGGGGCTCGGAGGTCAGATCGGCGCCGGGTGGACGCCGCAGCCTTGGCTGGCGATTCTCGCGTCGTCGGCCTGCGCCGGCGGGCTGGTCGGGGCGAGGTTCGGAAGTCGGCGGGCCACGCCGCGCGAGCTCAACGCCTTGCTGGCCGGAGTACTGCTGGTTGCCGGGGGCAAGCTGCTGGCGACCTGATCGATCCCAGCGGACCATACCGGAGCCTTTGCGGAACCTCGCCGGTGCTCCGAGCGACGCCGTTTCGGTTCGCCGATCGGCGGCGCGGCCACCCCACTGAAGACCGAGCCGAGCAGACGCTGAGGAATGGGTGAAATCGCGATCCGAGTCGTCTCATCAGAGGGAGCAAACCACCGAACGCCGCAGGTCTCTTCGCCGTGGACACCGTTCGCTGTGGCATGGTCCCGCCTCGCCGGCGTGGCAGCCGCAGGCTCGGAACCGAAGCGGAAACTCAGCCTACGGCCTCGACCCCGGTCACCTCGGGAATGTGCGATTTGAGATTTCGCTCCACGCCCGTCTGAAGAGTCATCGCGCTCGACGGACAGCCCACGCACGCCCCGTGCAGTCGGATCTGCACCACGCCGCCGGGGGTGATGTCCACCAACTCAAGGTCGCCACCGTCGGACTGCACCGCCGGACGGATCAGATCGATGACCTTGGCGACTCGCTCTCGGAGCGTGGGGGAGTTCGATTTGTCGGCGATCGTGCTCAAATGCCGAGGGGCGGACTCGAACCGCCGACCTCCGGGTTATGAATCCAGCGCTCTAAACCAGCTGAGCTACCTCGGCAGGACGACCCAAGTGTACGCCCGGCGATTCCCAGCGGCCAACATCGGCCTGGATCGCCGGGGCCATCGGCGATCATTCGCCAGCGGGCGACAGATCGAACTCCAGCGTCGAGTACCCGTCGATCTCAAAATACTCCACCGTGACGCCGACCTCGCCGTCCCCTTCGACCGTAAAGACGCCTTCGTTCTTCGTCGGGCCGTGCCACGTCCAGTTTTCAACGACCGGCTTCCCATCGACAAGCACGCGGACGCCGTCGTCGCTGGTGGTCGTGACCTTCCACGTCCCCTTGGGGACGCGGAGCTTTGAGGTCGCGATGACGCCGAAGTGGTCCTGGCCCGGCCCACCTTCGCCAAGCTTTTCCTTCACGCCCGCCAGCGTCCCCGGGCCACCCATCGCAAACTTGAGCGTGAGGTTCTCGAGCGTGGCCTTCCGGGCGTCCGTACCCGAGGCCAGCGCACGCCACGCGTCGACATTTTCACGAGGGTCCGTCTCCTTGGTCCATGTGAAAAACACCGCGTCCCACGAAGCTGACACCAGCGTGCCGCGAACCACCTGGCGGAAGCCCGCGTCGCTCACCGTCATCTCGAAGGGGTATGCGCCGGGCTCCGCGGCCCTGATCGCGACGCTCCCGCTCGGCGAATCCTTGGTGGGCTTCACGATCGCGGGGCTCACGCCCTCGCCGGAGACCCGCACCTCGACGCCGGGCGAGAGCTTGAGAAGGTCAAAGGCAATTTCGCCCGCGCCGACGCGCGATCGACGCACCAGCGGCGATTCGTGATCCCACGGGCCCCATTCGGTCATCAGAATGGTCTCCCGCCCGCGCAGCGCCTTTCGCGCGCCGACCGGGCGAGTCAGACCCATCTTGTTCGGGGGTGGGAGGGAGTATCCAGTCAGCGCCTGGCGTTCAACGAGCGCCACGCCGGGAGAAAGCTCGTGCTCGACCGCGCCCTCGCGCCGCATCACCAACTGATTCTGGAACCAACCGACCTCCGCGAGGCTTCCGCCGACCAGGTCCCGCACCTGCAGGGCGATGAACTTCTCGCCGGGGCGGATGGTCCCGAGGGAAAGCCGGTTGTCGAACACGATGCCGTTGCTCGCGATCTTGTTGCCCTCGCCCTTGCGATAGTTCGCCTTGACTCCGGGCCTTTGCAGCAGCTCCGTGTCGTCGTCCCACCAGAGATGGATGCCGGCGCGGTTGTTGATCATGTTGTTGACGTAGATGCGATTGCCCGATCCATGCTCGATGTTGATCGCGCCACGCTCCAGGCCGTAAGCCATGCCGCCGTTGGCGTGGATCTGGTTCTCGATGATGAGCATGTCCTGCGAATAGCCGCCCCAGACGCCGCAGATCGCGTTCTCCACCAGGCGGTTTCGCACGATCATGTTGCCGTAGCTAAAGGTCATCTCCAGCCCGTGGGCGGCCGAGAAGGAGAGATCATTGTCCATGAAAAGGTTGTCGTTGCACCCGCGGCGCTTGTAGTCGAAGTCCGCCGTCGGCGCGAGGGTTTCGCCGATGGCTTCGACGCCCGCGAAGCCGAAGACGCCGTCGCCGCCGTGCGTGAGCGAGTTTTCAACGATCTGGTTGTTCGAGCACTGCTCGAACATGAGGAGCCCCGCCGAGTCCTGCCCGCGGTTGTAGACGCCTTCCACATGCCCTCGCACGCAGAAATCCAGCGCGTTTCGGCAGATCACGTTGTGATCCGATCGCCACATCGCAATCCCCCAGCCCGACAGGAACGAGCAATCGTTGTCATACACCTGCGAATGATCGACGCGATCGAGTACGATCCCATTCTGCCCCCGCCGCACACGCGCTCCGTACACCTGCACGTTGTCAGAACGCTCGACATAGATCGCCGCCCCGTAGTTCTTCATCCACTGGTGGTCGTCGTTGTGGTGCGGATAAAGCCAATCCGACGCGTCCTCGGCCACCGGTGTCGACTTCAGCCTCTGCCGGAAATTGTCCGATGCGTCGCAGTTCGTCAGGCGGAACCCCGACGCGCTCGACGCGTACACGCCCACCTTGAACCCATGCACCCGCGCCCCGTCGAGCTTCACGCCCTTCCGCCCCTCGATCCGCACGCCCACGCCCGTCAGCGTGTCCCACGCCGTCTCCGGTGCCGCCCCGCGCAACTCCGATCCATCCTCAAACTTCACCGTCACGTCGTCCGCGTCGATCTGGATCACACCGTTGTTGTCCGGGTCGGCGATCACCGTCCCCGGCGAGATCCGAACCACGCACGACGCCGTGATCTTCGTGTTGTCGCCCTTCACCTCAACCACCGGGAGCGATTCGCCCGCGGGCTGGGCCGCCGCCGGGGTCTCGGGCTTGGCGGTCTCCGCCTTCCGCGGCGCCGTCCCGGCCTGCGAAACCAAAGCGGCGATGGTCAATGCAACGATGTTCATCTCAAGCATGTCAGCATCCTATCCGCGCGACACCAAGGCGCGAACCAACACCATCGGCCCGGAGCGAGGCCGCACTTTGCCAAATCGCGCCGTCGCGATCTCCCGATTGTCTCAACGAGTCTGACGAACGCTTAGTTCGCCGGTTCCGAAGGCTTGGCCGGCGGCGCGGCGTCAACACCCTCCGCCCGGCTTATACGCACATCAGCCCCGCCGCTCTGCAGCGGGGGGCGGTACGCCGGGGGCTGGTTCTGCGGCATCGACGCGGCGTGAACCTCTTCCTCCACGCCCTTCAGCCCCTTCTTGAACTCAACGATGCCGCGCCCAAGGCTCCGGCCGACCTCGGGCAGCTTGCGCCCAAAGAGCAGCAAGCCCAGGGCGAGAATCAGGATGATCTCCCACGCGTTCAGGTTCTGCAAGAGGCCCAGCGTCAGCATGTTCGACTCCATCGCAAAGACCTCAAACTTCTTCCGCTCGCGCCGCGGGCCGTTCCATGGCGCCGCATACCCATGATTCAAGCGTACCACCGCCCCCGTGTCAATGACGCACGTCGCCCCCGTGTTCGGCTTCTTGCAGGGCTTCCAACTGGTGAATCAGGCTTTTCGCCCCTGGGCGCGTCGCTCCGCCGCCTCAATCACGTTCAGGAGCAGCATCGCGACCGTCATCGGCCCCACGCCTCCCGGTACCGGGCTGATCCACGAGGCCTTCTCTTTCACCGTTTCAAAGTCGACATCGCCCACCGTTTTCGTCTTTCCATCCGCGCCATGAACCCGGTTGACCCCGACGTCGACCACCGTGGCGCCGTCCTTCACCATGTCGGCCGTGATGAGCCCCGGCACGCCCGCCGCCGCCACCAATACGTCGGCACGCCGCGTCAGCGCCGCCAACTCATAGGTCCACTTGTTGCACGAGATCACCGTCGCGTCCGTGCGCATCAGAAGCACCGCGATCGGCTTGCCCACCACGTCGCTCGCGCCCACCACCACGCAGCACTTGCCGCGAAGCTCCTGGTGCGTGTGCTCCAGCATCTTCACCACCGCCAGCCCCGTGCACGGCGCCAGCGATGATCGCCCGTACACCACGTTGCCGATGTTCGCGGGGTTCACGCCCTCCACGTCCTTGTCGGGCGAGATCATGCACTGAATGCGGTACGGCTCGACATCCGCGGGGAGTGGCATGTGCAGCATGATCGCGCACACGTCCTCCGCACTGTTCAGACCGCGAACGCACCCCGCGATGTCGTCGAACGTGCTCGTCGAGGGCAGTTCGTGCAGGCGGTAATCAATCCCCAACTCCCGGCACGTCTTGCCCTGGTTCTCCGCGTACACCCGCGCCCCGTTGTCGCCCGAATCCACCAGCACGGCATCCAGCCTCACCACGCCGCCGGCATCCCGCACCGCCTTGGCGCGGGCGCGGATGGACTCGCGGTGTTTTCTGGCCAGTGCGGTGCCGTCGAGAATCTGCGCGGTCATGTCCCATCATACCGCTCGAATTGGGGACCATCCGCGCCGGTTTGCCCGCCCCGGTACGATGAGCCCGTGAGCAACGAAAACCGTCAATCAGCCGTGTCGAGGGCCGCTGAGCTTCGGGAATTGCTCGAACGGGCGAACTACTCGTACTACGTCGAGTTTTCACCGATCATGAGCGACGTCGAATTCGATCGCTTGCTGGCCGAACTGAGGCAGATCGAAGCTCAATATCCTGAGGCATTCAGCCCAGACTCGCCGACTCAGCATGTCGGAGCTGAGGATGTCAAGCGTCTTGTGCCCGTAAAGCACCTAGCTCCGATGCTGTCGATTGACAATGTCTATGACAAGCGTTCGCTGGAGGAGTGGTACACGAGGGTTTCAAGTCAACTAGGGCAACGTTCATTGGGACAGTCAAGCCTGTTTCAGCAGGAAGGTCCGACTGGAGTTCGATGCGTCGTTGAGCCCAAGGTCGATGGTGCGGCAATATCTCTCATTTACGAAAACGGAGACCTTGTTCGCGCCGTGACTCGCGGTGATGGGACTACCGGCGACGATGTGACTCACAACATCAGGACCATCAAGGGGCTGCCGAAGCGGTTGCGACGGACCCAGGAAGGTGAGCGACTCGAATTCGAGATTCCAGCGATCATTGAAATCCGCGGAGAGGTGTTTATCCGAAGCGAGCAATTCGAGCGGGTAAACCACCGCAGGGAGCGTGCTGGAGAAGAGTTGTACATGAACCCTCGCAACGCGGTGGCTGGGGGGTTGCGAGCGCTTAGCCCGAAGGACTTTGCGCGACTTGGGGCGAGCTTCTGTGCGCATGGCAAAGGTGTTGTCGCACAGCCGGGACTCGCTGACTCACACTGGTTGTTCAGAGAGCGACTAAAGGTCATGTCATTGCCTGTTACTCCTATGGCGAAGCTGTGCCATTGCCTCGGCGAAATCCTCTCGCACGTCGAGTGGTTCGCAACTGCGCGACGAGAGTTTTCCATGCCAACGGACGGCATGGTCGTTCGAGTGGACTCATTTGCCCAGCAGGAGCTACTGGGCTCGACCGCAAAGAGTCCACGTTGGATTGCGGCTTACAAGTATCCTGCTGAACGAAAACTAACGCGCCTTATTCGCGTAGAGCATCAAGTTGGCAAGACTGGCAAAATCACGCCTCGAGCGGTCATGGACCCTGTGCATCTTGCGGGGACCATTGTTCAGCATGCCACTCTGCACAACTACGGCAGACTCAGAAAGGCGCCCGTAAATCCGGACGATCCCAGTTCGTTACGGATGGATATCCGAGAGCATGACTTTGTTTTTGTTGAGAAGGCGGGGGAGATCATTCCTTACATCGCAGGGGTGGATATCGACAAGCGCAGGCCCGGTACCAGGCCGATCATCGCTCCTGAAGTCTGCCCAGTCTGTGGCGGGCCCGTTGAAATAGAGCCCCCCGAAGCAGTTAGCGACCCCGCCCTAGAAACATCTCGCTGCTGTCTCAACCCCTCGTGCCCCGCGCAGATCCGCGAAAGGCTCATCTGGTTCGCGGGCCGAAAGCAAATGGACATCGAGGGACTGGGCGAGAAGACGGTCGATCTCATCCGCGCCAGCGCCGTCCCGCTCAATTCGTTCCCCGACATCTTCCGACTGCGCGAGTACGCCCCCATGCTCGTCACGCTCGACGGCCTGGGCGATCGCAAGGTCGAAAAGCTGCTCGATGGCATCGACGCCGCCAAGTCGCGCGGCCTCGCCCGCCTGCTCGCGGGCCTGGGCATCCGCCACGTTGGTGATGTCACCGCGAAGATGCTCGCGCGTCAGTTCCCCGATCTCGACTCGCTCCTTGAGGCCGACGAACGACTGCTTCGCCCCAAATCGCTGTCAAAGAAGGAAGCCGCGGAACTCGGCCTGCCCGAAGACCCCGGCGAGCGAGCCGAGACCGGCCTTGGCAAAGACACCGCGCCCGCCGTCCACGCGTACCTCCATAGCCCCCAGGCCAAATCGCTCTTCAATGAGCTGCGCTCGCTCGGCGTCGACGTCGCGTCGCACGATTACGCCGCCTCCAAGAGCGCCGCGGCCGGCCCGCTCGCCGGCAAGACCTTCGTCATCACCGGCACGCTCGAGAAATACGAGCGCGAAGACCTCAAGGCGATCCTCGAACAACTCGGCGCCAAGGTGTCCGGCTCGGTCTCAAAGAACACCAGCGTCGTCGTGGTGGGGGCCTCCGCCGGCTCAAAGCTCGACAAGGCACGCGAACTCGCCATCGAAATCTGGGACGAGCCGATCCTGCTCAGGAAAATTGCGGCGCTCGGTGCGCGATGATCGCTCGCGCCGAACTTTGTTTGTTCAGACGTTCCAAAGGCCTCCGCGATCGGATTCTCGCTCGCACACCGCTCGTCGTTGCCCCGAAGGAACGGCGCGGCCTCCGCACGCGGCGGTCCTGCCGCGGCTACGGTTGACGCGAGAAGGGCCTGTAGCTCAGCGGTAGAGCAGCGAACTCATAATTCGTAGTGCGCTGGTTCGAATCCAGCCGGGCCCATTGGCTTCGATGGCAGCGCCGACGCGAGCCGCCGCCGGCTCGGGCCGACCTGGGATCGCCTCGGTGAATATCCCCCGGTGTCCTCGTGTGACGCGGACGGCGTACAAAGCAAGTGACGGGATTTGAGCCCCCGACATCCGGCTCGGAATGCCGACGCGCTGGGGATACAACCCGCGTCCCGTACGCCCGTGCGGGTGCAACGCGCCAACCATCGCGGCGAGAGCCTCTGCGTATCTGCGGCCCGCCTCGCCCGTGCGGGCTTTCCGGGCCGAGAAAAGCAATCTTCGCGCTGAGGCTCCAATGGGTCAGAGATTCCATCGATCGCTGCATGGACTGATACTCAGTCGGCTCCTCCTTCGGCCGCGAGGACCGATTGCAGTGGGCTGGGAAGCCCGCCCCGGAGAGGCGCGCCACCAACCGCCGAAGTTTGCAATTGAGTCTGACTTCATGTCCCGAAGGAGAACGGCCGGGGTGCCCGCGAGGCTTGATTGACCGGCGAATCGCGCGGCGAGCGATTCCTTCGCCCGACCGCCTTCGGCCTGCTGGCGATGGTCGCCAGGGCGCGCGGCCTCATGTGGCGCTTCAGGTGGTTTCAGTGAGCAAAGTCGCGCGATCGGCGGGTGCGCTTCCCCCCTCGTCGCCTGGACCGTCATATAGTGGATGCTGTTGGAAACAATCCTCGCCACCTCGCTTCTTTTCAGGGTGGCCCGGAGATTCAGAGATGCGCCACGAGTTGCTTTTGGGCGACCAGGCCGCGGCCAGAGCGGCGATCGACGCCGGGATTGGCGGCGCTTTTTCCTATCCCGGCACGCCCGCCACTGAGATATTTGAGTGCATCGAGGAATACGCCCGCCGTGCCGGGACCGCAGCCCCCATCAGCGCCCTGTGGTCGGCCAACGAAAAGGTTGCCTACGAGGAAGCGCTCGGCATGTCCTACGCCGGGCGTCGCGCCCTGGTCAGCATGAAACACGTCGGCCTGAACGTCGCCGCCGACCCGTTCATGAGTTCGGCCATCACCGGCGTCAACGCGGGCCTTGTCGTGATCGTCGCGGACGACCCCGGCATGCACTCCTCGCAGAACGAGCAGGACACACGCTACTACCACGAGTTCGCCCAGCTGCCGCTCTTTGAGCCCGGCACGCAGCAACAGACGTATGACTCCGTGCTCGACGCTTTCGATTACTCCGAGCGGGTTGGTCTTCCGGTCATGGTGCGCATGGTGACGCGCCTGTGCCACAGCCGCGCGAACGTGACGCCGCGCCGCGACGCCGACCCGGAGTTGCCCGCGCCGGACGCCTTGTCCGTGCGTGCGGCGTCGCGCCCCGTGTATCCGCGCCCCGATCCCAACGACTGGGTGCTGGTTCCCTCCAACGCGCGCCGGCGCTACCGCCGACTGCTGGACCTTCAGCCTCAATTGCTGCGTGACTCCGAGGACTCGCGGGAGAATCGTCTGCGCCTGGCCGGTCCGCGTGGCATCATCGCCGCCGGCATCGCGCAGAATTACGTCGCCGAGGCCCTCGCCGGTTTCGAGGACGACTCGCTCTTGCAGATCGGGCGCTACCCGATGCCGACGGCCCTGATCCGCCGGTTGGTCGAGCACTGCAATCAGATCTTCGTGTTCGAGGACGGCTATCCCTTCATCGAACGCCGCATGAACGGCATCATGGGCGTTCCCGGCAAGTCCATCCGCGGCAAGCTGACCGGCGATCTCCCGCTCGACGGCGAGCTCACGCCCGACAGCGTGGCGGCGGCGCTCGGCGCGGCGTACATCCGCCCAACGCTCCCGCTCGCCGACCTGGCCGCACGCCCGCCGCAGTTGTGCAAGGGGTGCCCGCACGCCGACAGCTTCCGCGCGATCGTGGAGGCCGCCGCGCCGCTCGGCAACGCCTACATGTTCAGCGACATCGGGTGCTACGCGCTCGGTGTCGCGCCGCCCTTCCGCGCGGTGCATTCCTGCGTCGACATGGGCGCGTCGATCTCCATGGCGCACGGCGCGGCCCAGGCCGGGGCGCACCCCGTCATCTGCACGATCGGTGATTCGACGTTCGCCCACTCCGGCCTCTCGCCCCTCCTCGGCGCTGCTCGCGCCGACGCCAACATGACTGTCTTCATCCTCGACAACGCCACCGTGGGAATGACCGGCGCCCAGGAATCCATGTCGTGCGGGCAGGCGCTGATCGACATCGTGCGCGGCCTGGGGGTCAGCCCCGAACATCTCCACGTCATCGATCCCTTGCCGAAGCACCACGAGGCCAACGTCACCCTCATCCGGCGCGAAATCCAGCACCGCGGGCTGAGCGTGATTGTCCCGCGCCGCGCGTGCATCCATGTGAAGCGTCAGTCCAAAGACGCCGCGCCCGCGGACGCCACGACCGAGCGGCGCTCTTGCGCTGGCTCGTGCGGGTGCGCCTGCGGCACCAACGGCTCCACGTCTCACTCCACCAGCACCACCTCGACCCCCGCCGGCCAGCCGGCCTAGCTCCCCGGGAGCGATCCATGCAGCACAACATCATCATCGCCGGCGTCGGCGGGCAGGGCATTCTCTCCATCGCCAAGGCGATCTCCGGGGCCGCCGTCGAGCGCGGGATGCACGTCAAGCAGGCCGAGGTCCACGGCATGAGCCAGCGCGGCGGCGCGGTCCAGTCGCACCTGCGAGTCTCCGATGAACCGATCCACTCCGATCTCATCCCCGCCGGGCGTGGGAACGTGCTCATCGCCGTTGAGCCGCTCGAGGCGCTGCGCTACGTCCACCTGCTCGCGCCCGACGGCGTGGTGGTCGCCTCGGCCAACGCGTTCGCGAACATCGGAAACTACCCGCCGGTCGAGCAAGTGATCGACCGCATCACCTCGACGCCGCGCCACGTCGTGCTCGATTCGCAGCGACTCGCCCGCGCCGCCGGCTCCACGCGCGCCGACAACATGGTCATGCTCGGCGCCGCCTCGCTCTTCCTCGCCCTGAGCGGGGAGGACCTGGAGAACGCCATCGGCGCGATGTTCGCCGGCAAGGGCGACAAGGTCGTCGATTCGGGTCGCCGCGCTCTGCGCCTTGGACGCGGTGCGGCCAGGGCGTACATGAGCGGCTTGGAGGTGGGCGGCTCGTCCCGAGTCGTCCGACACTGGATCGACTCGCTGAGCACGGACGAGCTCATCGCGTGGGCCCAGGGGAGCGGCCCGGCCTTCGACCCCGGCGAGCTCGACGATCGCCTCTCCGGCGCCGAAGCCCACGCGGTCGAACGGCTGCTCGCGGAAGTTCACGAATCGGGTCGCCGACAGCTGTTTGAGCACGAGGTCTATCAGATCGTCCAGTTTGTCGGCGCGATCTCCCCGCCGCAGCACGTGTTCCTGGGCGTCGACAATCTCATCTCCGAAGAGGCGCTCGCGGCGTTCCCGGGCGAGCAGGTCGTGCTGAAGATCGTCTCGCCCGACGTCGTACACAAGTCCGACGTGAAGGGGGTCGTCTTCTGTCCGAAGCGCTTCGAAACCGTGCGGCACGAGATCGACCGATTGATCGCCGTCCACCGCGCCCGCGGCGCCAAGGTCGACGGCGTGCTCGTGGTCGAGTTCGTCGAACGTGGCGGTCAGGGACTCGGCGAAGAGCTGTTCGTCGGTATCCGCGCGACTCGCGAGTTTGGGCCCGTCGTCGCCGCGGGCCTGGGCGGCGTCGATACCGAGTACCTCGCTCGCGCCATGAAGCCGGGCGTCGCCGTCGCCAAGGCCGTCGCTACCGAGACCAGCGCCGAAGAGTTCTTCGATCTCTTCAAGCAGACCGCCGCCTATGAAATGATCTCCGGGCAGGCACGCGGACACCGCCGCATCGTGTCCGACGGCGAGTTGCTGCGCTGCTTCCGCGCGTTCATCGGGCTGGCACGCCGATTCTGCGTCGATCGCGGCGTATCGGGCCCGGACATGGCCGAGCTCGAAGTCAATCCGTTCGCGTTCCGACGCCAGCACATGACGCCGCTCGACGGCCGCGGACGATTGGCGACCGCGACACTCCGCCCGCGACCGCGCCCCGTCGAGCAGATCGCCGCGATGCTCGAACCACGTTCGATCGCCGTGCTCGGCGTGTCGAACAAGGGCCAGAACTTCGGGCGAATCATTCTGAAAAACATCGCCGCGTCGGGCTTCGACGCGTCCGCCCTCCGCGTCGTCAAGGAGGGCGTGGACCAGGTCGACGGCCTGGCGTGCGTGCCGAACATCGCGGCGCTCCCGGGAGAGACCGATCTGCTCGTGATCGCCGCCGCCGCCGGGCAGCTCCCCGACATCGTCGACGAGTGCATCGCAAGCGGGCGTGTGCGTTCCGCGATCGTGATCCCGGGCGGCGCGGGCGAGACGCAGGAGAGCCGCGACATCCCAACTCGCATCCGCGATTCGCTGGCCCGCGCCCGCGAGCAGGGAAAGGGCACGCCGGTGCTGCTGGGCCCGAACTGCCTCGGCGTGCAATCGCGCCCGGGGCGTTACGACACCTTCTTCATCCCCGAGAACAAGCTCGACAAGCGGCGGGGTGCGGGCGCCGGCCGCGGCGTGGCCCTGCTGTCGCAGAGCGGCGCGTTCATCATCACGCGCCTCAGCAACCTCGAAACCCTCGACCCCCTCCTCACCGTCTCGCTCGGAAACCAGGTCGACCTGACCGTGTCCGATCTGCTCCGCTCCGTCGGCGCTCGCGACGACATCCACACGCTGGGCGTCTACGTCGAAGGCTTCAACGATCTTGACGGGCTCGACGTGCTCCAGGCCGTCCGCGCCGTGACCGAAGCCGGGCGAACCGTTGTTTTCTACAAGGCCGGGCGCACCGATCAGGGGCGCGACGCGGCCGCGGGGCACACCGCTTCCGTCGCGGGCGACTACGACATCTGCGAGGCCGGCGCGACCAGCGCCGGCGCGCTCGTCGCCGACACCTTCGCGGAGTTCGAGCAACTGCTCGAATTGAGCGCCGCGCTCCACGACCGGCGCGTGCGCGGCACGCGCCTTGGCGCGATCTCAAACGCGGGCTTCGAGACCGTCGGCATGGCGGATCGCATCCGCGGGCCCAAGTACGAAGTGCGGCTCCCCACGCTCCCGGACGCGACCCGCGCCCAGATCGCCGCCGTGATGGAAAAGAACCGGCTCGCGGGACTGGTCAACGTGCGAAACCCGCTCGATCTCACGCCCATGGCCGGCGAATCCGCGTACGAGGGCGCCGCCCGCGCCTTGCTCGAATGCGACGAGATCGACGCGATCCTGGTCTCGGCCGTGCCGCTGACCCCGGCGCTCACGGCCACGGCCGAGGAACTCGCGGGCCACGAGTCGCTCGCCGACGTGCTCGCACGCCTCGCTGCCGGCAGCGACAAGCCGATCGCCGCGATCATCGATTCCGGCTCCGTGTATCTCCCCTTCGTGCGACGCCTGCGCGAGGTCGGCATCCCCGTCTTCCGCTCCGCCGACCAGGCCATGCGATCGTTTGGACGCTACCTCGCGCACCATGCACGACCCGATCGCCCCACGATCGACACCAAGGTGCGCGCCGTCGCCGCGGTGGAGACGCACTGACTCGCGAGTTCGCCCCACCACACCGCGAGCGATCGCGCCGCGGAGGAATGGCGAGCTCTCCATCGATCTGAGCTGTCAGCGTCGGGCCCGTGCTTCCATGTCGATCTCGATCAACTGTCCGGGAAGGGCAAGGCCCTTGACCTCCAGCCGGGTGCCGCCAAGGTCACCAAGCCGCTCGCCGGGCGGGAGTGAATCATGTCCGTTTCTCCAGTTCGGCGAGATCGGAACGACCGCGACGCGGAGCGTGCCGAGTTGCCGCCTTGCCTGCGCGAGCCGCTGGCCCTGGCTGTTTTTCGCTGGACTGCGATGGCTCTCACAGGACGCCGCAGAACGGGTGCGAATGGTGGTTTCCGGCCGCGCTCGCGCGGTGGGATTTGGTGTTGATTGGAATCGCGATGTCCGGGCGGCCGCGGTTCCCGCCGTCACGCCGCCCCTGGGCCTCGAATCGGGATACGTCCCGATCGTGACGCGCCAGGAAGGAAAGCCGTGAGAGGCGTGAGCTGAATCCCGCGCCTTTGGACGCCGGACCTGACGAGTCCGCGAGGAAGGTCCGGGTCGATGAACCCGGAGTTGAATAGCGGAAGCAAGTGCAGGGCTGTGTTCGTTCGGGTGTGACTGGGGACGAGGTTGCCCCCCGTCGGGACGTCCCGCGCCAACGATCCGTGGTACGATGGTCCAGATGACGCCTGTAACTTCACAAGATGCAAGGCATTCGAACGCCTCGAATGATCATGTCAGGATGTCTGAGAAACCAAGACGCCCCATCGCGGGGTTGCTTCTGATCGGCGTCGTGCTCCTTACGCTTGCTGGTGTGCTCACGGCGGTGTTGGTGTCGAGAGGTTCGCCCGAGCCATCACAGCTGGCCCGAGTGGTTGCTCGCCCACTTGTCGCCGAGGGAATGGTCGAGCCAAAGGTGAGCGAGGCCGAGATGTACGCGGCCATGTCATCGAAGCTCGCAGATGCAAGGAGACTCGGCCGAGGAAGCAGCGAACTCGCGACGGTCGCGACGGAGTACGCAGATGCTCTGAACTCGCTCCGGGCTCTGCTCGCCGACGCGCCAAGTGCTCAGCCGATGGTCCGTTCCGGGCTGGGAGCTTGGCACGGCAGCGTGTCGGACGATAACGCCGCCTTCTTTCTCGGCCTGCTGGGGGTTGGTGCTGAACTCTCCAGATTCAGCGAATACGAAGAGAAGCTCAAGACCGCGCACGCGAAGATCGTCGCCGCCCGGCTTCGCGTGGCCGAGATCGCATCCGAGCAGGCGGCTCCGGCAGTCACGACTTCCGTTGTGTCCGCGAGCTTTGCCGAATCGCGCGGCCCGGGAACCGTTCCGAACGACACACTTACGATGCGAAATGCGTCTGGGAGGCCATTGAACAATGTCATGGTTGCTACGGAGCTGACAGGGCTCAGCGGGGAACGATTCAGCAACCTGTACTTCGCCGACACTTGGGAGCCGAATCAAGCCTTGCAAGCGATCTGCCGTTCTGCGAGTCCGGGTCGAGAAACCGTTCGCAGCGTGACACAGGTTCGATTCCGTGTCTTCTCAGACGAGTGCTGCACAGAAACGATGACACTGACCGTGAGCCGGTAGCGTAGAAGTCTCCGATGCGCTCGCTCGCCAATCGCACACGGTAGTGGGGCAATTCTGCACCGCACCTACATCCTCCCCCCCGTCTCTAGCCTCAACAGCACCTCATCCAACCGTGCATCCAGCGACCCACGGGGCATGACCTCGTCCGCGCCCGCGTCGCGCGCCCGCTGAAACAACTCCTTCAGCACATGCGGCCCGAAGCACACCACGCGCACGCCGCGCCATCGCTCCTCTCTCCTCACCCGCGCGATCATCGCCAGCGCCTCCTCCGCCTTGTCCAGGTCCAGCAAGATCGCCCGGAGCGGCGAGGCGGCCGCCGCACTTGCCCCGAGAGA
>JADYYE010000093.1 GCA_020853815.1 Phycisphaerales bacterium | reverse complement strand
GCGCCCTCGAGCCGGATGTTCTTCTTGATGAACTCGACGGCGCGGTACGCGCCGGTGGAGACGGCCTGGGTCGACGCGCCGGTGAACCAGTAGATCACCGAGCCGCCGGTGATCAGGCCCAGCAGGAAGGGGGCGTGCAGGAGCGAGAGGTTCTTGAGGTACTGGACCTCCAGGCCGTGCGTCAGGGCCACGATGATCGAGAAGATCATGGTGGTGGCGCCGACGACGGCGGTTCCGATCAGCACGGGCTTGGCGGTGGCCTTGAAGGTGTTGCCGGCTCCGTCGTTCTCTTCCAGGAACTCCTTGCCCTTCTCGAAGTTGGGCGCAAAGCCGAAGTCCTTCTGAATCTCGTTGGAGATGTTGGGCATGGTCTCGATGGTGGAGAGCTCGAAGACCGACTGCGCGTTGTCGGTCACCGGGCCGTAGGAGTCCACCGCGATGGTGACCGGGCCCATGCCCAGGAAGCCGAAGGCGACCAGGCCGAAGCCGAAGACCGCCGGGGCCATCATCAGGCCCGAGAGGCCCATGCTGCTGATGTAGTACGCGCCGCCCATCAACGCGACGATCGCGATGCCGAGCCAGTAGGCGGAGAAGTTGCCGGCCACAAAGCCCGCGAGGATGTTGAGCGATGCGCCGCCCTGCTCAGAGGCGGTGACGACCTCCTTGACGTGGCGGGAGTGAGTCGAGGTGAAGACCTTGACCAGCTCGGGGATGATCGCGCCGGCGGCGGTGCCGCAGGTGATGATGAGCGAGAGCTTCCACCAGAGGGTGTCGTCGCCGTGGATCGTCGGGATGAGGAGCTTGGAGGCGATGAAGGTCAGGGCGACGGAGACGATCGAGGTGAGAACGACGAGGCTTGTGAGCGGGTGCTCGTAGTTCATCTTGTCCGCGTTGCCGTACTTGGCCTTGGCGATGGTCTCGTTGATGAAGTAGGAGGCGGCGGAGGCGACGACCATGATGATGCGCATCGCAAAGAGCCAGACCAGGAGCTGGATCTGGATGTTGGCGAACTCGGGGCCCGCGGTCTTCTCGTTGATGGCCAGCATGATGAAGGTGATGAGCGCGACGCCCGTCACGCCGTAGGTCTCGAAGCCGTCGGCGGAAGGACCGACCGAGTCGCCGGCGTTGTCGCCCACGCAGTCGGCGATGACGCCGGGGTTTCGTGCGTCGTCTTCCTTGATCTTGAAGACGATCTTCATGAGGTCGGAGCCGATGTCGGCGATCTTGGTGAAGATGCCGCCGGCGATGCGCAGGGCGCTGGCGCCGAGCGACTCACCGATGGCAAAGCCGATGAGGCAGGGACCGGAGAGATCGGCGGGGACGAAGAGCAAGATGCCGAGCATGATGAGGAGCTCGACGGAGATGAGGGCCATGCCGATCGACATGCCCGCCTTGAGCGGGATCGCGTAGCACGGGAAGGGCTTGCCGCGGAGCGAGGCAAAGGCGGCACGCGAGTTGGCGAACGTGTTGACGCGGATGCCGAACCAGGCGACGCCGTAGGAACCCGCGATGCCGACGAGGCTGAAGGCCAGGATGATGGCGACCTTCGGGATGGCCATGCCGTGGATGACCGCGCCGGTGCCGTCGAGCGTGGGGACGAGCTTGCCGAAGTACAGGCCGACAGCAACCGCGATGAAGGCCCACAGGACCATCAGGAACTTGCCCTGCTGAATCATGTAGGACTTGCACGTCGAGTAGATCAGCTCGGAGATGTCGAGCATGGACTTGTGGACGGGCATGTTCTTGAGCTGGGCGTAGATCCACAGACCAAAGCCCATGCCCAGGACAGAGACCAGCAGGCCGACCATGAGGAGCTTGTGCCCGTCGATCGCGCCGCCAAGGAACGAGACCTTGCTGACGTCCGGGAGGATGAGGTTGGCCTCGCCGCCGGGCTTGTGCTCGGGGGCGGCCTGGATCGCGGTGTCCACCGCCGACTTCACCTGGTCCGCCGCGTGTTGCACCGCGTCCTGGGCCTTCTGATCAGCCGCCTGGGCGAAGGCCGCCGGCGACGAAAGGCCCATCACGCCCATCACCACCGCCGCGAGCAACCCACGCGAGCGATGGGCCGAACGCCCCACCAAGGCGAAACACGACACAACCACCAACGCGAGCACGGCAAGCTCGAAGTGCGGCATAGCGCCAACCCTCTCGACAAAGGAATCCCGGGAAGAGCCGCGCCAAAGACACCGCGGCGTCCGGACGCAGAATCGGCAAAGCCGGCGCGTCCACGAGAAAAACCAGCGGGCGTGCGGTTGGCACGCCCGTGGATCACGAATTCTTCAGTTATGGCTTCTCGGGGCGCACGCCCTCGGGGCGCAGACGCCGGGCCTGGCTCTTTCGCGCGGCGCGGCGCCGACGCTCGGAGGGCTTCTCGTAGAATTCCTTGCGCTTGATGTCCTTCGTCAGCCCTTCTTTTTCGCAGAGCTTCTTGAAGCGGCGCAACATCCCCTCGACGCTCTCGCCGCTCCTGGCCTTGACTCGGATCGCCATGAATACCTCGCCCTTGCAGAAGAGCCCGACGCCGGACGCGGCCCATCGCCGCGCTCCCCGCCCCAGGCCATTTCATTCAAACCCCACGCCAGCGAACACACCGGCGCCTCGGGCCCCAAGTAAAGGAGGGCAGTGGCCGCCAATCAAGATTCCACCGGGACTCGGACAGATCGGGTTAGGCGTATGATCGGGAGTCGCCGATCGTACAGTCATTCTCTGTCTTTGTGCCTTCCCCCATTCCCCACTCCCGACTCCCCATTCCCGCTCTTCCAAACGCGTGATCCTCATCGACACCTACAACGTGCTCCACACCCCGGGCGTTCTCCCGCTCGGGCTCGCGGGCCTCGACGTCGACGGCCTGTGCCGCCTCATCGCCACGGGCCGATACGCCTCCCGCGAAATCACTCTCGTCTGCGACGGGCACGGCAAGGACACCCGGCGCGGCACGATGCACGTCGTGTTCGCCGCGGATTCCGGCGATGCCGACTCGTGGATCGAATCGCGCCTGGCCCGCGACTCGGCCCCACGCCGCCTCCTGGTCGTCAGCAGCGATCGACGCGTGCGACGGGCCGCGGACAAGGCCGGGGCGGCGGTCCTCTCGAGTGCCACGTTCCTGGCCCAGCTCGCGATCGACCTTGACCGCAAGAAGCCCAAGCCCAGGCCGCGCTTCGCCACCGATTTGCCGCTCGACGCGCTCTCGGTGGCGTACTGGGCCGGACAATTCGGCCTGTCGCGCGAGGAGATGACGAGGCTCGACGAGGAATCGCGAGCCATCTCGCCAAGCAGAAGAGAACGAGAGCCGGCTGAGGCGCCACGCCAGGCGGACGTGAACCCACGGGAGTCGGGTCCGGGGAATGGGGACCCGGGAAAGACCAAGTCCGTCGGCATGCCAAAGAGCCCGCCCGCAGGTTCCGAGCCTCGTACGGCACCAGCGCTGGGCGCGGGTCTTCCGCCGCCCGCCTTCGACGCGCGGGCGCTCGCGGATGATCCCGTTATCCGATCGGCCCTCGAACATTGGTCCGGGCGGCTGTCGCTGGACGATCTGGACATGAGCCGTTGGATCGATCATTCACCCAGCACCACGTCGACCGATGCGGGATCGAACAGGGGCCCAGCCAGCGGGAAGCGATCGCGAGAGAAGGCTTGAGATGAAACGAAATCCAATCCGATCCACCGCCCGCGGCCCATCGATCCGGACGTTTTCCGGCGGACTCGCGCGGGTCGCGCGTTCAAAGTCGGCGCACGCGTGCGAGCCGTCCGCGGTACGCCCGCGCGGCGCGATGATCGTGGGCTCGGTGGTGATGCTGATGCCAGTGCTGATGCTGGGCGCATGCTCGCCGCAGTTGTCGTCGCACGGGCGCGAGCACATCACGGCGGCGTACAGCCTGGGCACGCTGACGTGCGATCTCCCCGACAACGTGCGCGTGCCGGCGATCATGGCCGCCGCGGAGGGCGCGCTGCGCGGGCGCGGCTATTCGATCAGCTCCAAGGCGTCGACGGACGATCGCGGGCGCATCTACGCCCGCGCGCCGCGCGATTCACAGGTCGAGGGTGTGAGCATCGAGGCCCGAGTCACGAGCACCGGGCATCAGGTCTCGATCCACGTCGACCCGCTCGGCGATGATTCGCGCTCGCGAGCGCTGCTCGATGATGTGCTGGCTCGCCTGGGCAGGTGAGTGCGGGGTGAATCCCTCAGGCTCTGTGCTTCTCGCACTTCTTTGATCGCGCCGAGCGCTTAGCGTCGATGCTGCGTCTCATGAGATGTGCATCAACTCGCGTTTTTGCGTCACTCGTCGCATTGGGAGGCATGGCCGCTGCGAATGCGCAGTGGTCAGTCGTCGTACTGCACCCCGACAACGCAGCCGCCTCGCAGTGCTTCGGTGGCGGCGGCGGCCAGCAGGTGGGCACGGCCGGCAGCGAATACTGGCAGAATGCCTGCACATGGGACGGCTCATCGAGTTCTTGGGTTTCGCTGCACCCGATCGGCGCGAGCTACTCCCGGGCCGTTGTGACAGATGGGACCACGCAGGCCGGCTGGCTCGCCTTTGACGGCGGAACCATGCGAGCGAGCATCTGGCACGGCACACCCGTGTCGTGGCGCGACATTACTCCGAGCAATGCGGTGTGGGGCCAGGTCACCGGGATGAGCAACGGCCGCCAGGTGGGATCGGCGGCCATCGTGAGCGATCATGGCTACAGCGCGCACGCCGGGGTCTGGTCGGGAACCGCAGAATCGTGGGTCGACCTCCATCCACTTGGAGCTTCGATCTCACAGGGATACGCGATCAAGGGTCACAATCAGGTTGGCTACTTCAAATCGAACGACAATAACGGGAACTTTCACGCCGCCCTCTGGCACGATACGGCCGCGTCGTGCATCGATCTTCACCCAGCGGGTGCAACCAGCTCCGTCGCGCTCGGCGTAAGCGAGGATCAGCAGGTCGGGGGCTTGTGGTTCGGAAGCGAATGGCGCGGCGTCCTCTGGAACGGCACGGCGGATTCCTGGATCGACCTTACCCCAATCGGCGCAACGTGGGCACAACCAAATTCAGTAGACAGCGGCTTCCAGGTTGGCGTTACGCTCATGGGCTCGCAGAGACATGCGAGTCTTTGGCAGGGGAGTGCGTGTTCATGGCTCGACCTTGGTTCGTTTCTCCCGCCACAACTCGACAACTCCGAAGCCAACAGCATCTGGCGTGAAGGGGACACCCTGTACGTCGCTGGCACTGCCTGGAGCGCAGACGCAGTAGCAGGCCAGGCTGTCATGTGGGTTCATGAGATCCCGACGCCAAGCTCCGGGACGCTTCTCCTGCTAGCCTCGGTGCTTGGGCTCAGGCCGCGCCGAAGAAAGCACCTCGGCTTATCTCCACGCCAGACTCTCAACGCGCGGACTTCGTGAGTACTTCCTCACCTCATCGCCGCCACGATCGCGGGGTCGTTCAGCAGTTCCTCGGCCTTGGCCTTGAACAGCGTGGGGCCCGCGAGCTTGGCGAAGCCGACGGGGTCCAGCCCGTTGCCCTTGATCTCGCTCGCGCCGAGCACGCGCGATCGCCCCAGGACCTCGCCGCCGGCGCTCAGAACCTGCGCGTCGAGGTCGAAGTAGAGCTTGCTGGAGTCATAACTGTCGAGCTTCCAGTCGACGATTCGCAGCATGAGCGAGCGCCCGCCCGACGCGATAAGTCGCTGGCGGACCACGTCCGGCGCGTCCTGGTTGCTGGTGATGACCGAGGTCGTGTCGTAGCCGCGCGACTGCAGCGCGCGCGTGATGACCAGCAGGCAATCATCGGCGAACGGGCGGCCCGAGCGTGTCTCGACGTTGAAAGGCAGGCCGATCGCGTCGCGCTGGACTCCCACGAACTTGGGCGATTTCTCGTTGGGGTTGATGTAGGGGCGCGCGTCGAGCACCGCGACCGCGAGGCGCCCCGAGCCCTGGGCCGTGAGGGAGAGACCGACTTCCTCGTATTCGTGCGTCGCGCCGAAGGGAATGCAGGAGGGGAGAAGCAACGCGAGCGAAGAGAGAATGAGGGCGAAGACTCGGCGCATGGCGGGCTCCTTTGCAAGTAGTGTAGGCACTAACAGAGGGAGGGCCGAGTCGAGTGGCGAAGTGGCGAAGTGGCGAAGTGGCGAAGTGGCGAAGTGGCGAAGTGGCGAAGTGGCGAAGTGGCGAAGTGGCGAAGTGGCGAAGTGGCGAAGTGGCGAAGTGGCGAAGTGGC
>JADYYE010000267.1 GCA_020853815.1 Phycisphaerales bacterium | reverse complement strand
GAGGCGGCGATCGAACATCTCAGGGCCATGGGCCTGCTCTATCGCTGCTTTCGCACACGCACGGAGCAGATGGCGCTGGTCGGCCTGGCCCCCAACGCTGGCGATCCGATGGATGCCCAGGCGTTCCGGGCAGGACCGCACGACCCGGAAGAAGAGGCTGGCTTCTTGGCGGAGGGCCGGCCCTTCGCCTGGCGGCTGTCGTTGGCGACGGCGCGGGAGGCCTTGGGCGGATTCGATCACCTCACCTGGGTCGAGGAGGGGCTGGCACCCGGCGTAAAGATCGCCCGCCCCGAGACACTCGGCGACATGGTGGTGGGGCGCAAAGACATCGGCGCGGGCTATATCATCGCTTCGGTCATCGACGACGCCCGCCAAGGGATCAGCCATGTGATCCGCGGCGTTGATCTGGCTGAACTGACGTCGATGCAGCGGGTGCTGCAAGCCCTGCTCGGCCTGCCCACGCCGGTCTATCGACATCATCCGCTGGTGCTGGACGAGACCGGAAAGCGACTGGCCAAGCGCGACGGCTCGACCAGTCTCAAGGCTCTGCGGGAGGATGGCCTCAGCGCTGCGGCACTGATCGCCGAGCTGGGTCTCTAGCCACGCAGCTTGCGCGTCAGAGCCTCGACGTCCCGCGCGATCTGCTCGTCTTCCAGGATAAGCGCCTCGATCCGGCGCACCCCGTGCAGGACCGTGGTGTGGTCGCGACCGCCCATCCGCCGCCCGATGTCGGGATAGGACCGGGTCGTCAACTGCTTGCACAGATACATGGCCACCTGACGCGGCCGGGCAACCTGGCGGGTGCGGCGCGCGGACAGGAGGTCGGCCTGCTTCAGACCAAAGTAGTCGGCCGTCACCTTCTGGATTTCGTCGACGGTAATGCGGCGCTCGGTCGGGCGATAGCCCGCCGACAGGTAGTTTTGAGCTTCTTCCACCGTCAGGCTCGACATCCGATGGCCGGCGGCGGCGGCCAGGGTGTTCAGGCCGCCTTCGAGCTCGCGGATCGAGCCGGGCGTCCGGTCGACCAGATGGCTGAGCAGTTCCGGCCGGGCCGGGCCCGAGACCAGGCTCATGCCCTCCAGCGCCTGAAGCTTGCGCTCGACGACGGCCAGGCGCAG
>JADYYE010000092.1 GCA_020853815.1 Phycisphaerales bacterium | reverse complement strand
GTCGGCGCGGGGCTGGACGGCGGCGGGCTCCCCGCGTGGCTGACCAGCCAGGCGGGCGTATCGCTGCGCACGAAGAACGCGCCATTCCTCGAGGCTTCTTCACGCTACGTCACGGCTCTGGTCGACCAGATCAAAGACCTGCAGCTCTCCAGCACGGGGCGCGGCGGGCCGCTGCTGCTCGTCAAGAGCGAGGGCAACTGGACCTGCGGGCACGACGACCTGGCGGTCTCGTACCTGGGCGAGTTGAACCGCTACCTGCGCGAGGCGGGCATCAACATCCCCGTCATCAACTCGCACAACCTGTGGCAGAGTGTCGAGGGCGAGATCGACGGATGGTCCGGCGGCGACGACATGCTCTCGGCCATGCGCCAGCTCAACGTCGTCCGCGCCGATCAACCCAAGTTCATCATCGATCTCTCCTGCGAATCGGGCGACGAGCGCCGGGCCCGCGACGTGTGGGGCGGCAGCTCCCGCGCCGGGCTCGACGGACCAGGCCTCACGCGCCGAATCGCCGAGGTCATCGCCGGCGGCGGGCAGTTCAGCCTCACGCCCTTCCACGGCGGAACAAACTTCGGCTTTGCGCCCGGACGAAGCGACGCGGGCTCGGAGTGGTTCGGCATCGCCAGCGCCGACCGCGGCGCGCCTCTCGACGAAACAGGCGCGCCCGCGCCGTCGTACCACGCGCTCCGGCGCATCGCCACCTTCGCCGCCAAGTTCGGGCGCGTCTTTTCGAATCTCAACTCGGCGTACCAGCCCGTGGCGATCGATCCGGCGCGGGGCGTGCAGAACGTCAAGCCCGCCAAGGGCGCCCAGACGCCGCCGGTCCCGGGCGTGTCGGTCGTGCATCGCACCGGCACGCAGGGCGGTTTCGCGATGGTCTTCAACGACGGCGCGATGTCGGCCAAAGGCACGGCGCTGCTGCTCCCCGACGGCACGAACCTCCCCGTCGATCTCGACGGGCACTCGGTCGTGTGGTGCCTGATGGACGCGCCCGTCGGGCCGCGCGCCAACCTCGATTACTCCAACCTCAGCGCCATGGGCGTCGTGGGGCGCACACTTGTCGTGTTCGGCAACGCGGGCACGCGCGGCGTGATGTCGGTCAATGGCTCGCCCGTCGAAGTCACCGTGCCCGCGGGCAAGACCCCCGAGATCGTCGAGGTCGAAGGCATCTCGATCGCGGTCCTCAACATGGAGCTGTCGGAAGCAACCTACTTCACCGACGACGCCGTGCTCGTCGGCGTCTCGGGCTTGACCTGGGACCACAAGCCCATCGCGCACCCCTCCTTCAAGACCTACACGCGGATCGATTCGTCCGGTCAATCCCACGCCGCCCACGACGCGCTCAGGGTCCACGCGCCCAGCGGGCACGAAAAGGCGACGCTCTCGCACTGGACCTGCGCCGGTGCGACGGAGTACGTCGACGGCAGCGGGCCGCGCTTCGCATCGATCCCCGCGCCCGCGCCGCTCGCGTCGCTGGGCGCGCCGAGCGGTTACGGCTGGTACCGCATCGGGCTGAAGTCGACCGCCACGCGTCGAGCGGCGGCCTATGTGACGCAGGGGGGCGACCGCCTGCACTTCTTCCAGGAAGGCAAGGAACTGGGCGTGGTCGGGCATGGCCCGGGCGCGACCGATCACGCGGCGCTCGCGCTCAAGAAGGGCGGAGGCACCATCGTCGTCCTCGCCGAGAATCTCGGCGAGTTCTCGTCGGGTGCTCATCTCGGCGCTTCCAGCGGGCTTGGGAAGGGTCTCTGCGGACACCTGCTCGAGCTGTCCGAGATCAAGCCAGGAAAGCCCAAGGTCGTCTCGTCGGACCCCGTCGACATCCTTGCTTTTCGATCGCCGTTGTGGGACGTGCGCGAGGGCGACACCACGCAGGCGTCGCGCCTGGACTGGAGCATCGGCAAACGCAAGAGCGGGCTGGTGATGAGGTTCGCCGGCGCGGAGGGCGTGGCGGCGCCGTGCCGCGCCATCGTGCTCGTCAACGACAAGCCGATCGCGTACGTCGATCGCGCCGGGCCGACCTGGGTCGCGATCGACGGCGAACTGCTGTCGAAGGGCGCGTCGCACGTACAACTCGCGATCGTCGCCGAGGCCAGCGGACACACGCGGACGGCGGACGAACTGCTGAGCGACGCCGACAAGGCCGTGACGTTCTACGAGGTCGAGGACAATTTGAGCGCCAAGGCCGATTGGGCGTTCGCCAAGTGGGAGCAGCCGGCGGCGAGCGCGTTCCACGCCCCCAAGGGCAAGGCCCACGGGCCGACGTGGTGGCGAGCGACGCTTCATCACGCCGCGTGCCCTTCGCCGCTCTTCCTCGAGCTCGACGGCGTGACCAAAGGACAGATCTTCGTCAACGGGCGACACCTGGGCAGGTATTTCGTGGCGACACACGACGGAGAAATCGTCGGGCCGCAGAGCCGCTGGTTCGTGCCCGCGTCGTGGCTCAAGGCGGGTGCCGACAACGAGGTCGTCATCTTCGATGAACACGGCGGAAACCCCGCCAAGTCGCGCGCGGTCTTTGACCATACCCGCCAGGTCGTCAACGCCAAGCCGATGTAGAGGAGATATTCGCAGAAGTGGTCAAGTGGCAAAGTGATTGATTCCACCGATCGCGTGCGATTCTTCGCCGCCGTCACCTTCTCACTCCGCAACTTCTGCGTTCAACTTCTACTCTTCCCCATTCCCGACTCCCGACTCCCGACTCCCGACTCCCGACTCCCGCGGCATTGTCTTCGTGACTTCGTGACTCCGTGACTTCCTTCCAAGGTGCATCATGGCCAAGCGTGACCAGACGAGCGGGATGGAGTTGATCCAGCGGGCCGCGAGCTTTGCGGCACGGGCCCACGCGGGCCACACGCGGGCCGACGGCGCCACGCCGTATTTCTCCCACGTCGTCCGCGTCACGCTCGTGCTCCGCCACGAGTATCGCTGCGAGGACCGCGAGGCGATCGCCGCCGCCCTGCTCCACGACACCATCGAGGACACCCCCACCGACTACGACGACATCGCGGAGAACTTCGGCGACGGCGTGGCGCGCATCGTCGCGGCCCTCACCAAGAGCATGATCCTCCCCGAGCCCGAGCGCGAGGTGGACTACGACCGGCGTCTGTCGGCCGCCGACTGGCGGGCCCGCCTGATCAAGCTCGCCGACGTGTACGACAACCTGAGCGACATGCTCCAGACGCGCGAGAAACGCAAGAGCCTGGCCAGGATGATCGCCAAGGCCGAGCGGGCGATGAAACTCGCCAAGGGCGACGCCAAGCGCCGCGAAGAAACCTCGCGGGCGATCGCCATCGTCGCGGCGCTCGTCAAGCACGCCCGCGCGTTCGCGTAGACGCGTCCGGCAGCGATTCGGGCGTCAGCGCGAACACGTCGTGCGCTCGCCACTCGCCCGCGACGCGCACCCGTGCCGACACGCCCTTCACCGCCGTGAACCCCAGCTTGGCCGCGATGCGAAGACTCGCCCGATTCCCGGGCTCGATCATCGCGTGCAGCGTGTGCAGGCCCAGGCCGCCCGGCAGGTCCGCCAGCGCGTGCGCGACCAGCGCGCCCACGCCCTCGCTCGCCAGCCCACGCCCCGCCATGTCCGTCCGCACCCACCACGAAAGCTCGCCCTCGAACGACAGCCCGCGCGCAATCGCGTTCACATTGAACGCGCCCAGGATCGTGCCGTCGGGAAGCACACCGACGCGACGACACGCCCGCCCCGTGCGCTCGCCCTCCGCTTGCAGCCTGAGCTGACGGAGAAAGAGCCCGTCGTCGCTCTCGCCCGGCTCGTGCAGCGGGTGCGTGAGATCGAGTTCGGCCCGTGACACGCGAATCGCTTCAAGGAACGCGGCACGGTCGTCGGCGACCAACGGGCGGAGTAGGAAACGCTCGGTCGTGACGACGCGGGAAGGGACCTCGAGGGCATGGCGGGCGGCCAACTCGCCCAGCGGGCCCGCGGCATCCAGCCCAGGCGCGATCGCCCGCACATAGAGCTTGGATGACATCGGTTGGTGCTCCGATTCGCGCACACAACACCCCCGCCGCGACGCCGCGGCCATCCAGTTCCATCGGCCGAAGACGCCGATTCTCTTGATGGTTCGTCCGCGCCAAGCCCGGAACGCCGAACGCGACCGCGAACGCTCCCCCGCGTCCCCATCTTCCAGGCCGGGGCGCGAATACCACCGGTCCGTGTCGGCCCGGCTTGCCTTGGCCCGATGATCCTGCAACTTCCCGCCCCGCCGCGGGTACAACGATTCATCGGAAGGAGCGATCCATGCGATCTGAGCCCTGGCGAGCGGGCCCCGCCGCGTGCGTGCTGGCGGGCGTCGTGACAATCTCGGCGGCGACCCCGGCGTTCGGGCAGGAAGTCGACCTTCGCCCGAAGTTCGAGCAGGGCCAGGTCGTCCGCTACAAGCTCGAGCAGAACAGCACGAGCAAGACCAGCGCCGACCGCGACAGGACCAAGAACACCTCGTCGCAAATGGACCAGGCGATCTGGATCGCGATGCGCACGATGCAGGTCGACGAGTCGGGCGTCGCCACGGTCGAGGTGAGCTACGAACGCGTCAGCCTTGCGATCGATTCCGACGAGTTCAAGGGCGCTTTCGACACCGCCCAGCCGCCCGCTTCATCAACGCCACCCACGCCTTCACCCGCCGCCAAGCCGCCAACGGCCAGGCCACCCGGCACGCCCTCGCGCCCCGCGACGCCGCCGGCCCGCAACCCCGACGATCGCGACAACGCCGAGATGCTAGCGCTGGTGGTCCGCCCCATGCTCGACTCGAAATTGACGCTCAAGATCGACGCCGCGGGCAACATCATTTCCGCCACGGGCGGCGCCGGGCTGTCTCCCTCATCGCTCGTGGGCCTTGACGGGCTCAAATCGCTCCCGTCGAGCTCGAACGCCGGTCTCCTCGGGCCGATCTTCACCGCCAAGAAATCGAGCGGGCGGGCCCGCATCGGCGAATCATGGACCAGCAACGACACGCTCGACGCCTCCGCGCTGGGTTCGATGAAGATGCGCACCACCCACACGCTGCGCTCCGCCGCCGCCGGGATCGCGAGCGTCGATCTGGCGGGCATGATCGACAAGTCCAGCGAGGGCAAGTCGGGCCCGCTCCAAGTCAAGGACTCCACTTTCGCCGGGCGCTACAAGTGGGACACCGCCAAGGGCCAGCTCGAATCCATGGACATCAATCAATCAATCGCCATGGAGATCGCGATCGAGGGGCTCATGCTCTCCTCGTCCCACAAGGCACGCACGCGCCTGACGCGCCTGCCCAACGACTCGCCGGAGACTTCGCCCGCGCCGCAGACTACGCCGGCACCGGCGCCGACAAAGCCTCGGCGATGACCGCGACGGCCCGATCGATCATGGCGGCGCTGACGTCGAGATGACACACCGCGCGGATCCGCTGCGGGCCGTTCGGAAGCATCCACACGTTTCGCGCCCGGAGCGTCTGGCAAACCGCCGCCGCCGTGCCGATCTCCTGGATCACGTCGAAGAACACCATGTTCGTTTGCACGCTGCGCGGATCGAGGCGAACGCCCGGGATCTCCGCCAGCCCCGACGCCAACCGCTTCGCGTTCGCGTGGTCCTCGACCAAGCGCTCGCGGTGATGATCGAGGGCGTAGATCGCGGCGGCGGCGAGCACGCCCGACTGGCGCATCGTCCCGCCGAACATCTTGCGGAACCGCGCCACCCGCGCGATCGTCGAGCGATCGCCCGCGACCGCGGAGCCCGCCGGCGCCCCAAGCCCCTTGGAAAAGCAGCACGAGATCGTGTCGAAATGCTGGGCGTAGTCCTTGGGCGACATCCCCGTCGCGGCGCAGGCGTTCCAGATCCGCGCCCCGTCCAGGTGCCGGCGCATCCCCAGTTCCTTGGCGGCCCGCGTCACCCGCTCGATCTGCGCGATCGGCCAGATCGTCCCGCCGCCCTTGTTGTGCGTGTTTTCAACGATCAGCAGGCGAGTGCGCGGCGCGTGGATCGAATCGGGGCGGTGCAGGGCGCGGACCTGGTCCTCGTCGAACAGGCCGCCCTCGCCTCGGGCCGGTCGCACCATGCAGCCCGAGAGCGCCGCGGGCGAGCCGGTCTCGTAGTGAACGATGTGGCTGTCCTCGTGGCACAAGATCTCGTCGCCGTGCTCGCACTGGGCCCGGATCGAGGTCTGGTTGGCCATGGTGCCCGTGGGCACGAAGCACGCGGCCTCTTTCCCCATGATCTCCGCGACACGCTCCTGCAGACGGATCACGGTCGGATCGTCGCCCAGAACGTCGTCGCCGACCTCCGCGCGCTCGATCGCTTTCCGCATCTCGGGCGTGGGGCGGGTCACGGTGTCGCTGCGCAAATCGATGATGCTGTGCTCGCTCGTGGTCATGGATGAAACGTAGCTCGCGCAAAGTCCGCAAACCACGCATTCGCAAGGCGTTCGCAGGGATTGAACGCTTCATGAACTGCCGCTTTGACACCGCGGCAGGGCGTCGGCATCGCTTTGGCGTACACCCACCCTGCACCGCGGGCTCAAAACGCTGGCACGCCACTTGCCATTCTTCTTCCCGTCGCGAAACACGCGGCACAAACGCGTCATGAACGCCGCGCTCGGATGGGCCGGGGCGGCGAGAGAAAAAGGAGATTGCCATGAACACCCTCATCCGTCGCGAACCCGTCAGCTTCCCGACCTTTGACCGGCTGTTCGGCCAGCTTCTCGGCGATCCGTTCTTCGCCGAGATGCGCCCCGCCGTCGCCGCCATTGAAGAGGGAACACTCCCGATTGATCTCTCCGAGGACGAGAAGAGCATCTTCGTTCGCGCCTCGCTCCCGGGCTTCAAGAAGGACGAGATCGAAGTCGAGGTCCACGACGGCGTGGTCTCGATCAAGGCCGCCAGGAGCGAAGAGAAGGAAACCACCGACGAGAAGTTCTACCGGCGCGAGCGGCGCTTCGGCTCGGTCAGCCGTCGCGTCGCCCTCCCCACCGTCGTCGACGAGCAGAAGGTGGCGGCCGAGCTGAAAGACGGCGTGCTGACGCTGACGCTCCCCAAAACCAAGCCCGATTCACCGAGGAAGATCAACATCAACTGAGTCTCCTCTTTCTCCCTCCCGGTCGGCGAAGCCGTACCCGGCCCGCCGGCCGTATCGAACCTCGAATGCTCCTTGTGCGTCGGGTGTTCCGACGTCTCCACGCCCCGGGCCGACGCTCCCGGGGTGTGGCTTTTCCAGGGCGCGATTTCACCCACGCCGTGCCGCCGACCGGCGAGGCATCGCGTCGGTCGGTGCGCGTCGTTCGATCCGCGCGAATTCACTTGGATCATCGCCGGACCATCGGGGATCACCCGACTTCCGTTTCACCGATCGCCCGCGTCGCGCTCCTGCTCGAGAATGTCCACCTCGAGCTGCGCCACCCGGCGCTCATACTGGTCCGCGCGAAGACGGAGCTCCGCCGCTCGCTCGGCGTCGATGCCGGGGTCCGCCGCCATCTGACGCCACATCGCGATGTTCTGGATCAGCGAGTCGCGCAGGCGCCGATTGGATTCCACGATCGCCCGCGCGAACTCCGGCGGCATCCCGCCGCGCCGATTCTCGCCCCGCATCCTGACCGCCGGACCACTGCGCATCGTCAGCCCCGCCTGCCCGAACTCGTCAACCTCGCGCTCGCCCGTGGCCCGGCTCGGCCCCGACGCCGACACATCCGACACCGGGATCTGCCGCATCTGCGTGCGCAGCGGCTCGCTGGTGATCGGGTGATTCATCCGCTCCATGCGCGAGAGCCCGTCACCCGCCGGCTCGCTCGACCACTCCTCCGCCGCCACATCGATGACCAGCGGCTTGGACCCATCCGCGATCGACCGCGCCGCCCGCATTCGCCACGCCGCCTCGAACGTCGCCGCGTCGATGAACCCTCGGCTCCCCAGGTCGATGAAGTTGCCCAGGCGCACCCGCACCGTGCCCGGCTGCCCGTTCCTCAGGATGTCGAGCGACACCGTGTCGCCCGGGTCGTGCGAGATGATCGCCGCCCGAGCTTCCGCACGCGTGCGCAGCCGCAGCCCGTCGATCGATCGGATCACGTCCCACGCACGCAGCACTCGCGCCGAATCCCAGCCCGGCGTCGGCTCGCTCACCTGCACCTGACCGTCCTCGTCCTCCATCATCCCCTGCGTGAAGCTCACGCCCATGGCCGCCCGCGGCTCGCTCATGAACAGCGCCCGCCCAACCTGCAGCAGACGCACGCGCTGCTCCGCCGAAAGCGTCGGCTTGCCTAGCACCTGCTCGATCGCACGCACCGTCACGCCCGGAAGGTCGCGAAGCGCGGCCATCGCGTGCTCCCGCTCCGCGATCGAAGGATCATCCAGCTTGACCAGCAGCGATTCCAACGCCGCCCCGTCCAGCACCGGCACGGCCGTCGCCCCATCCCCCGGCGCGGCGGCCTCGCCCGGCGCGGGCGGATCGACCGGACTGATGTTTACCGGGGGCTGCGCCTCGGGGGCGGCTTTGGGCGCCGCGTCCTGCGCCCGCGCAGTCGACAGCGAGGTCAGCAGCGCGAGCGCGACACACGCAAAACCCAGGCGATGAGCGTCGGGCACGGGAAAGCCTCCGGCGTTGACCATGAGAGTGTACCAAGCAAGCCGGGGACAACGCCAGCGGTTATTCGACGTTGGCGGCCTGTTCCTTGATGCGGTCAATGGCCCCCTTGACCTCCACAATCAGCCTCGAAATCCCAGCGTCCGGGGACTTGCTTGCGATCGTGTTGGCCTCCCGGAGCATCTCCTGGGCCAGGAAATCAAGGGTCCGACCCACGGGCTTGTCCGAGTCGGGCTTAAGAAGGTCGGCAAACTGTTCGAGATGCCCGCCCAGGCGGGAAATCTCCTCGGCGATGTCCGTCCGCTCGGCGTACACCGCGATCTCGCGGATGAGGTCCACCGCGTCGACCTTCACCTGGGCTTCTTTCAGCATCGCCTCGATCCGCTGACGAAGGCGCTGCTCGTAATCCGCGATCACGGCCGGTGCCCGCTGCGCGATCTGCCGCAGGCGATCCGCGATCAGCTCGCCCTGCTGACGCAGGTCATCCACCAGCATCCGCCCCTCGCGCTCGCGCATGTCGATCAACGCCCGCGTCGCCTCGCCCAGCAGCTTGGAAAACGCCGCCCGCGCCCGCGACAGCCGATTCTCCTCGTCGCCCGGAGGCTGGAGCACGCCGGGCAGCGTCAGCAACGCCGACACGTCCAGCTTCACGCCGCCCGACGCAAACTCCGGCAGCTTCTTCAGTTGAGACATGTAAGACTGCAGCGCCGCGTCGTTGATCGAATACGCGGCCGACGACGACGAATCCGTGCATGACCCCGTCAGCGTGATCGACCCGCGCGTGAGTCGCTGGCGCAGCGTGGACTCGAGCTCGGCCTCGAGGCCCTGGAGTGATTCAGGAAGCCGGATCGTCGCCTTGAAGTACTTGTTGTTGAGGGAGCGGATCTCGACGAAGTAATGAACGCCGTCGAATTGGGCCGACGCCTCGCCGTAGCCCGTCATGCTGCGGATCATCGCGGCCTCCGTTGCTTAGGACTGCTTGGGCGGATCAGCGGGCTTCTCCGCCGGCGTCTCCGCGGGCTTGTTTTCAGGCTTGGTCTCGGGCGTGGTCTCGGGCTGGGCCTCCGGCGCCGCGGGCGGAGTCGTTGGCACAACGGCCGGCGGAACAGGCGTCGCGCTCGAATCGGCCGGCTTGCTGTCCGTGGGCTGTGTGTCCGATGGCTTCTTGTCGCCGGGCTGACCTTCGGCGGGCTTCTGCTCCGTGGTTCCCGACTCGCCCGACGTCGGCGTCGTCTGGGCCGCCTCCTCGGGGCGGGCGGCGTAGTTCAGCCCGATCGCCGCCCCGATGAACAGCACGAACACGATGATCGTGAAGATCGTGAGGGCATCGCCGGTCTTGGTGCCGAACGCCGTCTGACCCGAGCCCGCGCCCGAGCCGAACGCCCCCGCGAGACCGCCGCCCTGCGGCCTCTGGATGAGGACCGTCAGGATCAGCACCACGCAGACGACCATGAACAGGACGGTGAGGATGCCGATCAGCCAGCCGGCGGCCGCTAGAGACAAAACCATGCAAAGCTCCCGGGAGTCGCGGAATGACGCCCGGAAGGGTATGCGCGCGGGTGGTCCGGGGTATGGACGGGATCGCCACTTCGCTCAAAGCCAAACCCGACCGTAGCCGTCCACTCGTGAACCCTGGCGGCGGAACTTTCGGTATGCGAGCTTTGCGAGTCGATTCCCGAACCGGTCGACCGTCGGTGGCGGGATGATTCCTCGGTCAATGAGCGCTTGCTGCTTCACAGGATGGGCGAGGATGTCCGCCAATTGAAGGCCCGCAATGTTTGCGGACTTTGGGCGAAGCGACAGCGACGAGTTCGTCAAGGCTCGCTCCGCCAGACTCGACTTGAGGTATCGTGTCCCCGACGCCCGAAGCCGGCGATACTCCTCTAGGAGATCGCGATCTTCTCTCGCCCCTCGTGCTTCCGCCCAGACGTCTCCTTCTGCACCACGATCAACCAGCCAACGGCAATACCGCTCGATCCTGGCCTGAATCGAATAGTGGTATGGATGAAAAGGCGCGTTGTACTGCACCTGCAGGCGTTTCTTGTCGAGAACCACGCACACCATCGTGAAAGACGCGTCATCGACAAGACGAACCAGGGCTTCGTCGAACTTCTCACGAAGGGACTCTTCCTTGAGTACGCGGAATGCTCCCTTCCGATTGAGAATGCACGACCGATGGAGCGTCACGGGATCATCGGGTCTGATGCCAAAGAAGTCTCGTTTGAGTTTCTCGAGACCCTCGGCGAACCGCGGATACGCGTCCGAGAGTTCGAACCAGACCCCGAGCAGCGCGAGATGCCGCCGACTCGAATCTTCGAGGCAGGTGAAGGTGTGATCACCCGACTCGTCGAGATAGAGACGATACTTCGGAGCCCTCGGTCTGAGCGATCCAACCTCTGTCATGCCGACTCTCGGAATGAGCCTCAAATCCACTTGACTGTTCCCGCATGATACCCGATGATACTGGTAATGCGGTGCGCCGCAGGTGGATAGCCCGAACGGGCTAGCGTGAACAGCCCCCGGAAGGGGGCGAGTTCATTTTTGGGGAAGTGGATTACCTCATTCGGAAAGCGCTCGCTCAGGAAATAGCAAACTCTTGGAGTTCAGGTCGTCGCCGCCGCCTTCACGATCCCCACAAAGTCCTCTGGCTTCAGCGACGCCCCGCCGATCAGCCCGCCGTCGATGTCGGGCTGAGCGAACAGCTCCGCGGCGTTCGAGGGCTTGACCGACCCGCCATAGATGATCCGGGTTCGGGCGGCAATCTCCGGGCCATAGAGCCCCGAGACCAACTGACGCAGCTTCCGATGAACATCCTGCGCATCATCCGGCGTCGCGGTCTTGCCGGTGCCGATCGCCCAGACCGGCTCGTACGCGAGCACCAGGCGGTTGACCCAATCCCCCGGCACATCCGCCAGGCCCGCGCGCACCTGGCGCTGATTCACCGGGTCGGTGTGCCCCGCCTCGCGCTCTTCAATGGTCTCGCCCACGCACAGCACGCACTCCAATCCCGCCTCCAGCACCGCGCGCACCTTGGCGTTGATCAATTCGTCCTGCTCGCCGATCACGTGGCGGCGCTCAGAGTGCCCGACCAGCACCGTCGTTGCGCCGCAGTCCTTCAGCATCTCGATCGAGATCTCGCCGGTGTAGGCCCCGTCCGGTCGGTGGTACGCGTTCTGCGCTCCCATGCGGATCGACGACGAGCGATCACGCAGGATCGATCGCACCGCCAAGAGGTACGGAAAAGGCGGATACACCGCGACCTCCACACCCTCCACGCGCGCCAGGCCGTCCACCACCGCCCGCGTCAGGTCCGCGGACGTGGTGCGGTTGGTGTTCATCTTCCAGTTGCCGCCGACGAAGGGCTTGCGCTCGTGCACGGGTTCTCCGATCTGCTCCTCCCCGGAGCGAACCAGAGCCTAGGCCGCGGCCTGGCGGCTCGGCGCGTCGCCCGCGTGTTTGGCGATCAGCGCGTCAAAGCCGGAGAAATCAAGGCCGACAAAGAGGGGCGCGAGCTTTGGATCAAACTGGTGGCCCGCGCATCGGGTGATCTCCGCCAGCACCTTCTCCCGCGTCAGCGCGCTGCGGTAGGAGCGATTCGAGCTCATGGCGTCGAACGTGTCGGCCAGCCCGATGATCCGTGCGATGAGCGGGATCTCCTCGCCCTTGAGCCCGTTGGGATACCCCTCTCCGTCCCAACGTTCGTGGTGCGACAGCACGCCCGGCAGGGCCGGACCCAAGGGCGCGACCGTGCGGAGGATGTTGTGCCCGATCTCCGGGTGCAGGCGGATCGCCGCAAACTCCTCGCCCGTCAGCCGCCCCGGCTTGGTCAGCACCGCCTCGGGAACGCCGATCTTGCCCACGTCGTGCACCAGCCCCGCGATCCGCACCCACTCCACGTCGCGATCCGGCAGGCCCAGGGCCCGCGCCAAGAGCTCGGAGAGGTGCGACACCCGCTCGCTGTGACCGCGGGTGTAGTGGTCCTTGGCGTCGATCGACGCGGTGACCGCCTGGATCGTGCCCATGAACAGTTGCTTCTGCTCCAGGTACAAGGCCGAGTTCTCGAGATACGCGTTCACGAATCCGCCCGCGGCGTGGATCAACTGCGTGTCGTAGCTGCTGATCGCCGGATCGGGCCCGGTCTTGTTGGCCGCGATGACCGCCCCGATCACGCGCCCCTCGCGGATCAGGGGCTGCACCAGCGTCTGCGACGCGGGCGCCAACGGCGAGTCCGCCCCGGGCTCCACGATCGACCAATCTCGCTGCGGCGTAAGCTGCATCAGCAAGCCCAGCGAGCGCGACGCCAGTTCCTCGTTCTCCTGGTCGTCCGCGATCGGCGATCGCCCGTTCAGGATCGTCTTCCCGCGAAGGTCCGGCGTCACCGCCGGGTCATCCGCAAACCGCGCCACCACAAAGTCGAACGACAGCGCCGCCCGCAGGCGCTTGCACGCCGCCCCCACGAACTTCGGCGGATTGGTCAGGTCGCCGATCGCACGCCCGATGTCGTACACCGCGTCGAGCTGCTCGTACGACGCCGACAGCTCGCTCGTCAGCACGCTCGCCGCGTCGGACTGGTCCGCCGATTGAGCGACATCCGCCGCCATCCAGCGCAGGAAGCTCCGCAGCTGCGCGATCGATTCGGGCGTCTGCGTCGCGATGGGCGCCAAGGCCGCATACGCCTCCTGGTGCGCGATCCCCGCGCCCCGGCACGCCGCAAAGAACGCCGGCTGCGCCAGCATCGCGGGCGTAAACGCCAGCGCCACCGTGTAGCCGTTGCGACGACGGCGCTCTTCAACCGGGATCGGCGCGGCATGACATCCCGTGAACAACTCGGCCACCCCCGGCGCGGGCTGGCCCGCCCACAAACTCGCCGCCGCAAGCAGCGGATCAAGGAACGCCGGCGTGGACACCAGGCGATCCGCCAGCGTGCCGTTCGGCGCGGGCTCGACCGCGCCGCAAGCGTTGATCGCCAGCGTCGGAATCCCAAGGCCCGTGCAGCGCTGGCGCAGCGTCAGGTGCGCGATCTCAATCGGCGTCGGCATGTCAGGCGGCCTCCGAGCTGTTCGTGGCGGCGGACCCGGCGAGAAGTTCGCGCACGCACTCCACCAACTTCGCGGCGCTGAACGGTTTGGCCATCATCCGCCGGATGTTCGCGAGCTTGATCTGCTCGGGCGACAGCACATGCCCTCGCGCCGTGAGCATCACGATGCGCACGCCCGGCTGCTCCGCCGCCAATGCGGTGCAGAACTCCAGGCCCGACATCTGCGGCATCTGAAAGTCGCTGACCACAACATCCGGGCGAAGCTCGCGCGAAAGGTCCAGCGCTTCCGCGCCGTCGCGGGCTTCGGTGACCTCGAATCCGCAGGAGCGCAGCTTGGCCGCCACCATGTGGCGGATGTGGTGCTCGTCGTCGGCGATGAGGACTTTGGTCGGCATGCACGGCCCTCCGAAAGGCGTCCGCATCGATCGTCATTCCCGGGCCGGGGCTTGACCGGGGTCTGCCCCCGCTTTGACTCACAGGCGTTCTCGGACCGGCGCGGACGGGACGGTCGACAGAGACGCGCCGGCGCGGTACACCCATGCGCATGAACACACTCGATCGTCGTGGATTCCTCACCGTCACGGGACTGGCCGGCGCCGGATTGGCCGGCGCGGGACTCGCGGGCATGGGCCTCGGCGCCACGCGCGCCAGCGCCACCCCGCTCCCGGCCGCACCGGGCGACGGCGACGCCCACCGCGGTCCCTGCGCCATCGCCTCCGGCAACTGCGATCCCGGCGTGGCGAAAGCCTACGAGATGGTGATGAACGGCTTTGATCCCGCCGACGCCGTCGTCGCCGCCGTCAAGTTCAACGAGGACGACCCCAACGATCAATCCGTGGGCCTCGGCGGCCTGCCCAACGAGGAGGGCATCGTCGAGCTCGACGCCTCCGTCATGCATGGCCCGACCCACAAGGCCGGCTCGGTCGCGGGCATCCGCAACATCAAGAACCCCGCCACCGTCGCCCTCGAAGTCCTCCGAAAGACCGATCACGTGATGATCGTCGGCGAGGGCGCGCTGAAGTTCGCGCTCCGCATGGGCTTCAAGGAAGAGAACCTCCTCACCGAAAAGTCGCGCCAGGCCTGGCTGCAGTGGCGCGCCAATCTCAACAAGGACGACAAGTGGCTGGACGACGACCAGCAGATCCAGCCCGTCGGCGGCAAGAAGGTCAGTGCCGTCGAGAAGAGCCTGATGTTCACCTGGGGAACCGTCCACTGCTCCGCCCTTACGCCCGCGGGCGACATGGCCGCCTGCACCAGCACCAGCGGCCTGTCGTGGAAACTCCCCGGCCGAATCGGCGACTCGCCCATCGTCGGCGCTGGCATGTACTGCGACAACAACGTCGGCTGCGCCGGCGCGACCGGACGCGGCGAATCCATGATCGTCAACTGCGGCTCCTACGCCATCGTGCAGAACATGGAGCGAGGGATGACGCCCAGCGAGGCCTGCACCGCCTTCCTCAAAAAGCTCTGCGATCACACGAAAGAGAAGCACCTGCTCGACGCCAAGGGACGCCCCAATTTCAACGTCAGCGTCTACGCCCTCCGCAAGGACGGGGCCTACGCCGGAGCGTGCATCCACCCGGGCGGCAGCTTCGTCGTCGCCGACGGCACCGCCGCCAACGCCAAGAACCTGCGCTCGCTCGCGTGCACACCCCTCTTCAACGATTGAATCCTCCGCGTCTTTGGTGGCACCGCTCTCCAGAGCGGTGCATTCCCGGAGAAATCACGGTCTTTCTTTCGCACACCACCATTGTTCAGACGTTTCGAATAATCGACAGATGAGTTGTCATCGCGGGCTTCTTCCTTCACCTCTGCTCTTCCGTCCACCCTCCGTGCTTCTCCGTGCCCCTCCGTGGTAAACGATTCTCCGAACCGCGACCGCGGATGAGCCCGAGGCGCACGATCGAGGACACGATGAACCTTCCGCAGCACCACCCATCGGAACCTCTGCGTATTTGGTGGCCCGCCTCTCCGAGGCGGGCTTTCGGGGCCAAGAGAAGCGATCTTGGCGCCGGGGCTCGGATTGTTCAGAAGTTCCAATCCTCATCCCGCTCTCGAATCATCACGATGACGGCGGCGCTGGCGCTCTCCGCCTTGGCAACCACGGCGTTGGCGGGCGATGCCGACGCCAGCGAGCCGGCGTGGATGCAGATCGTCCCGAGTTGGGCCCCGTCGTGGCTCCCTCAGCTCGCGGGGCGCGGGCACGTCGTGCTCGTCCACTTTCCCATCGCGCTCCTGATCGTCGCGGCGTTGTGCGAGTTCTGGGGCGCGATGCGCCGGCAGATCGACGCCTCGCGCACGGGCCTGACGTGCCTGGTCTTGGGCGCGCTGGCCGCGGGCGTCAGCGCCGCCACCGGCTGGATCAACGCCGATCTTGAGGGCTCGCGCGCCAGCATGGCCGAAACGCTCTCGCTCCACCGCTGGGTCGGCGTCGCGGCCGCGGGCGCGGCGCTCGTCACCGCGCTGGTCGTCGCGCCCCTGCTCCGCCCCGGCGGGCGCGGGCCGCTCGGCCTCTATCGCGCCGGCGTCGTCATCGCCGCCATGCTCGTCGGCGTCGCGGGCCACTTCGGCGGCTCGCTCGTCCACGGCGAAAACTACTTCTGGTCCGTCATCTTTCCACAGAGCGAATCCGCGAGCGCCAGCGACGCGACCAAGCCCGCTCCTTGGCCCACCGGCATGGCCACCAAGCCCGGCACCATCGATTTCGAAAAGATCATCCGCCCGATCTTCGAGACCCGCTGCGTCGAATGCCACGGACCCTTCAAGAAAAAGGGCGGCCTGCGCCTCGACCTCCGCGCCGGCGCGTTCGCCCATCCCTCGGCCCATTCCATCGTGCCCGGCAAGCCCGACGAGAGCGACCTGCTCCACCGCGTCACGCTCCCGCCCAGCGACCCTGACTTCATGCCCGACGGCGACAAGCCCCTCAACCCCGACGAAATCACGGCGCTCCGCACCTGGATTTCCGAGGGCGCGCACTGGCCCGACGACTCGGCGAAACTCGCGGAGTTGCAGTCAAGGCAACGAAACGCCGAACTCGACGAGGGTATCAGAAGTGCCTTCGAGGACGCCGTTTCGATTGACTCCAACGACCCGCGAGAGCAGGCTCTGGTGCGGCGCACAAAAGAGCGCGTCGCCAAGATCGCCGCCGACGCGATCCGCGCCAAGCACGGCGTGGTTGTCGACCTCGGCGCCGATGATCCTCGCCTCAGCGTCGATCTCTCCGTCATCGCGCCCCCCATCGGCGACGCTGACCTGCCGCTCCTTGAGAATCTCCGCCCCACCATCGCGTGGCTCAATCTCTCGCGCACCGCGATCACCGACGCGGGCCTTGTCTCGCTCAAGGGCCTCCCCGAGCTCGAGCGCCTCCGCCTGGAATGGACCGCGATCGGCGATTCGGGCTTGGATTTCGCGGCAACCTGTGCGAAACTGGGGACGCTGAACCTGGTTGGAACGAAGATGACCGACGCGGGCCTCGCCAAGCTTGTCGCGTGCAAACAGCTCCGCAAGCTGTTCGTGTGGAAGACCGGCGTGACGCCCGAGGGGATCGCGAAGTTCAAGGCCGCCCGGCCCGAAGTCGAAGTCGTCGAGGGTGTGCAGTGATGGACCGCAAGCAGACGAGCGCAACGACCATGACACACGAGGACGCACCTGCCCCGGTTTCTCCGTCTTCGGACGCCGGACCTGTGGCCCGTCGAAGGCCCGGATCGCTCAGGCGCGCGCACGCGAGCACCACCATCGCCACCCTTGCAATTCCCGCCTTTTCGCTCGTTCTCGGCGCGGCACTGATGCTCGGTGTCGGCCTGCCGCGCGCGAGTGAATCCTCCGCCAACGCCGATTCGCCTGCGCCCACCGCCGCCGACCGCGTCGATTTCAACGCCGACATCCGCCCGATCCTCTCCAACAACTGCTTCAAGTGCCACGGCCCGGACGAGGGCAAGACCGAGGGCGGCCGGCGCCTCGACACGCTTGAGCACGCAACGTCGCCGACCAAGAAGAGCCGACGCGCCATCGTCCCCACCAAGCCCGGCGAGAGCGAACTCATCAAGCGCGTCTCGTCGAGCGACGACGACGAACGCATGCCCCCGCCCGAGATGCACAAGACACTCACGCCCGCGGAAATCGCGACGCTGTCGAAGTGGATCGAGGAGGGCGCGGAGTACAAGCCGCACTGGTCGCTCGTGCCGCCCGTGAAGACCGACGCGCCCGTAGTGAAGAACGCGGCGTGGTGCCGGAACTTCATTGATCCGTTCGTTCTCGCACGCCTTGAAAAGGAAGGGCTCGCGCCCTCGCCCGAGGCCGACCTTGAGACCCTGCTCCGCCGCGTGTCGCTCGATCTGACCGGCCTGCCCCCTTCGCCCAAGGAGATCGACGACTTCCTCGCCGACGCGGCCAAGAACCGCGACGGTGCGTACGAGCGCGTGGTCGATCGACTTCTCGCGAGCGACGCCTACGGCGAGCGCTGGGCCCGCGTGTGGCTCGACCTCGCGCGCTTCGCCGACACGCGCGGCTATGAGAAGGACGACCGCCGCGTCATCTGGCCCTACCGCGACTGGGTCATCCGCGCGTTCAACAGCGACACGCCCTTCGACCGCTTCACCATCGCCCAGCTCGCCGGCGATCTTGTCGACAACGCAAGCGACGACGACCTCATCGCCACCGCGTTCCATCGCAACACGATGAACAACGACGAGGGCGGCACCGACGACGAGGAGTTCCGCTCCGCCGCCGTCGTCGATCGCGTCAACACGACCATGCAGGTCTGGATGGGCGTCACCGCCGGCTGCGCCCAGTGCCACTCGCACAGGTACGACCCGGTCTCCCAGCGCGAGTACTACGGCCTGTTCGCGCTGCTCGATCAGACCCAGGACGCCGACAGGCCCGATGAATCGCCCACGTTCATGGTCGGCTCAACGGAAGACAAGGCCAGGCTCGCGACGCTGGAGGCCGCGCTCCGCGATCGCGAAGCCGAACTCGCGGCGTGCGTCGCGAAGAAGGACGACACCGACGCGGGCAAGGCCGAGGTCGAGCGCTTGACCAAGGCCCGCGACGTCGCCCGCGCCGAAACCGACGCGCAGCGCGCCAGGCTCCCATCGATCCCCATCATGCGCGAGCTCCCGCCCGATCAACGTCGGACCACGAAGATCCACATCAAGGGGAGTTTCCTGAATCAGGGCGACCCGGTCGAGCCCGGCGTGCCCGTGGCGTACGGGAAACTCCGCGAAAGCGAGCCGCGGAACCGGCTGGGCTTTGCCCACTGGCTCGTCGATCGCAGCAACCCGCTGACCGCCCGCGTCACGGTCAATCGCTGGTGGGAGCAGTTCTTCGGCGTCGGGATCGTCGAAACCGTCGAGGACTTCGGCTCGCAAGCCCCGATGCCGACCCACCCCGCACTGCTCGACGCGCTGGCCGTCGACTTCATGGAGCGCGGCTGGAGCATGAAGAAACTCTGCAAATCGATCGTCACGAGCTCGACCTATCGCCAGTCCTCGCGCGCCCGCCCGGAGTGCATGGAGCGCGATGCCCGCAATCTTCTCCTCTGGCGCGGCCCGCGCTTCCGCCTCGACGCCGAGATGCTCCGTGATTCGGCGCTCTGTGCCGCAGGCCTGCTCTCGCCCAAGATGTACGGCCCCTCGGTTTTCCCGCGCCAGCCCGACGGCATCTGGGCCATGCCCTACAGCGGCGATTCCTGGGTGCTGAGCGAGGGCGAGGACCGCTTCCGCCGAGCGGTCTACACCTTCATCCGCCGCACCGCGCCGTACCCGTCGATGATGACGTTCGACGCCGGCAGCCGCGAGAGCTGCCTGCCGCGCCGCATCCGCACCAACACGCCGCTCCAGGCCCTCACGACGCTCAACGACCCCGTGTATGTGGAGGCCGCCCAGGGCGTCGCGCGCCGCGCCGTCGGCGAGGGCGGCGCCGATCCCAGCGCCCGGGCCGCGTACATGATCAAGCTCTGCATCGGGCGCACCCCGCGCGATGGCGAGGTCGAGCGGATTGTCTCGCTCTACCAGGGCGAACTCGCCCACTACACCGGCGACAACGACAACGCGATCAAGATGGCGACCGATCCGCTCGGCGCGCTTCCCGAGGGGATGAACGCGCCGGAACTCGCGGCGTGGACCGTCGTCGCCAATGTCGTGCTCAATCTCGATGAAACACTGACAAAGAACTAGACCGGGCGTCGGGAATGGGGAGTCGAGAATGGAGAAGGATGCGCAGCGACCGGGCGTTCGATGAACTCCCCACGATTGGACGCCGGACCTGACGAGTCCGCGAGAAAGGTCCGGGCCCAATGACTCTCATCGCGCCCCCAGCCAAAGACCGCCAAAGCAGAGACCGAAAGCGAGCACGCGGATGAACCTCTCCCACGAAAAATCACACGCCACAACCCGCCGCCATTTCCTCGGGCAATTCGGCCTGGGCGCGCTGGCCCTCTCGATGCTCGACGGGCGCGCCGCCGGCGCCGCGCTCGCCGATGCGAAGCGCGATCCCATGGCGCCCCGCGCGCCCCACTTCGTCCCCCGCGCCAAGCGCGTCATCTACCTCCACATGGCCGGCTCACCGCCCCAGCAGGACCTCTTCGACCCCAAGCCCAAGCTCAACGAACTCAATGGCCAGCCCTGCCCCGATTCGTTCCTCCAGATGGAACGCTTCGCCTTCATCAAGGGACACCCCACCATCCTCGGCTCGCCCTACAAGTTCGCGCCGCACGGCCAGGCCGGCATCACAACCTCCGAACTCCTCCCCCACTTCCAATCCATCAGCGATGAGGTCTCGCTCATCAACTCGATGTACACCGACCAGTTCAACCACGCCCCCGCGCAGCTCTTCCTCTACACCGGCGCGCCACGCCCCGAACGCCCCTCCATGGGCGCGTGGGCGACTTACGGCCTGGGAACCGACAACGCCGACCTCCCCGGCTTCGTCGTCCTGGTCAGCGGCGGCCGCCAGCCCGACGGCGGCAAGGCGACCTTCGGCTCCGGCTGGCTCCCCAGCGTCTATCAAGGCGTGCAGTGCCGCACCGTCGGCGACCCCGTGCTCTATGTCTCCGATCCGCCCGGCATGGATCGCGCCGGCCGCCGACGCAGCCTCGACGCGCTCCGCGACCTCAACGAGAAGCAGGCCGCGTACTTCGGCGACGACGAAACGCTCACTCGCATCAGCCAGTACGAGCTCGCCTTCCGCATGCAGGTCTCCGTCCCCGACGTCATGGACATCTCCAAGGAGCCGCCCGAGGTCCACGAGATGTACGGCACGGCGCCGGGCAAGCAATCGCTCGCCAACAACTGCCTCCTCGCGCGCCGCCTCGTCGAACGCGGCGTCCGCTTCGTCCAGATCTTCGACTGGGGCTGGGACATCCACGGCACCGGCCCCAGCGACGATCTCATCACCCACCTTCCCGCCAAGTGCAAGGAGATGGACCGCCCCGTCGCCGCACTCATCAAAGACCTCAAGCAACGCGGCCTGCTCGACGACACCCTCGTCGTCTTCAGCGGCGAGTTCGGGCGCACCGCCATGAACGAGGCCCGCAACGGCTCCACTTTCCTCGGGCGCGATCACCACCCCCACTGCTTCTCGATCTGGATGGCCGGCGCCGGCGTGAAACGCGGCTACGTCCACGGCGCGACCGACGAGCTCGGCTATCGCATCACCAAGGACCCCGTCCACATCCACGACCTGCAGGCCACCATCCTCCACATCCTGGGCATGGACCACGAACGCCTCACCTACCGATTCCAAGGCCGCGACTTCCGACTCACCGATGTCCACGGCAAGGTCGTCAAGGCCCTGCTGGCGTAGCTCCCGCTTCTTGGGTGGACCACCGGACCCGGCGGCCTTCACATTCTTCCGTCATCTACCTTCCCGTCGCCCGAGCTTCAATCAGAATTCGTTTCGTACGGTTTGTGCCTGAGAACAGCGAGTGGCTTGGGTACCTCCACGCTGCGCCGGCTCATTCCAATCTTCGAATGGCACGAACAAAGGAGATTGCGTATCAGCGTGCTCTGTTGTCATCCTCTCCTCCAGCCCGAAGGACTGGCCGCCCTTAGCCGGGGGTTGAGCGAGTCCGCGAGCGACACCCCCGGAATGCACGCCCATCGTCATCGCACCCCTAAGGGGTGCTCGTGCCGATCAGCCGGTCACGTCAGTCCACTTGACCACACTCGTCATCGGTTTCCTTCAAGATTCTTGATCGCTCCTCCGGACTCAGTGTGGAAAACGACGAGATGCGATAGACGGCGGCGATGATCGCTTCCTGGTTCCATCCGAGTCGGTAGCCGACCGTGCGAATAATCGCAGCGGTTGCCTCGATTACCGCATGAGACGCGTGCGCCAAGCAGCTCCCACTTCTATCCTGGATGAAGATCGGGTTTGCATGAGAGAACATGTGCAAAAACGCGTACAACTGGTCGTAGTGAGTTTGATCAGTGTACATCGAATGCACGCCGTCCTCGCGGTCCTTTGCCCCGATTTGCTCAATGATTCCTCGCATATCCGGCAGCTTGGGCTTCGGGAGCAACGACAAGGGCGCCCGATTGTTCACTTCATCAAGCATCATCTTGAATTCAAGTTCTTGGTCCGCCAACTTGCTCAACCAATCCTGCTCCGTCCAGAACCGTCGACGCCACCGCGGGGGGCCTACACCTTGACGGCGTAGGCGACGACCTTGAGGGCGGCCTCGGCGAACATCGTGTTCTGCTTGCGGCTGCGGAGCGTGCTCCCGCTGAT
>JADYYE010000091.1 GCA_020853815.1 Phycisphaerales bacterium | reverse complement strand
TGAGGCTTGACGCGGGTCGATCCACGGCTACTGTTTGGGTCTGACAAGTCGGGTAGGTAGCTCAGTTGGTAGAGCACCGCATTGAAAATGCGGGTGTCGCCGGTTCAAGTCCGGCCCTGCCCATTGGTTCGCTTCGCGCCGTCTCGCGTCCGCTCGCATCCGACGGCGAAATCCCTGATAAACTTGGCTCATTCGAAGAATCCGGCGAGTCGGTGCGATTCGTTGCGGGAGATTGCTGCGCGGTCTTTTGCGCCGAGCGCGCGTGGGAATCTGCGTCGGTTTCCGTGCCGGTTCCGTGCCTTCCGCGGTCGGAGGTCATCAGGTCTCGGCCGCTGTCCTGTCGCCTCCGTCGCCCGTTCCGGCGAGGTGGCAACCGAAGGCGAACGAGTACCAGAGCATGAGAGCGTCGTACGCGCGGCTCTGCGAGGGTTGGGGAGGGGTCTCCGGGAATGAGCGGGCGATCGTGGGCGTTCGGCGGAACGCGGGCGCGCCACGCCATGCCGGATCAGGACGAACACGGGCAGGCACGCACGAATACCCTGAATGTCGGGGCGAGCGTTGAATTGGGTCGAGGGCGGCTTCACCATGCCGAGCAATGAGTCAACCGATCGGTTTGGGGTGGGTTCCGCGCTGGAGCCGACGCCGCCCGTGGCTCCTGGTGGGGGTGGTGGGTGGGTGCGGCGCGGGATCGAGTTGTGCGTGTCGGGTCAGGTCCAGGGCGTCGGCTTTCGCCCGTTTGTCTACCGGATCGCGATGCGGCTCGGGCTGAAGGGCGCGGTGTGGAACGACGCGAGCGGCGTGGTGATAGAGCTGTTCGGTGATCCGCCGGGTCTCGACGAGTTTCTCCGCTGCCTATCCGAGGAATGTCCGCCCCTGGCGCGGATCGAGATGATTCGACGACGTGCCATTCTGGGCCCTTCCGCGCCGGCGAGCTTCGAGATCGCGGAGAGCCAGCACGAGGGCCGCCCCGACCGCGTGGCCGTTGATTCGGCGACGTGCGTGGAATGCCTGCGCGAGCTGCACGACCCCACGGATCGGCGATTCGGGCACGCGTTGGTGAATTGCACGAACTGCGGGCCGCGCTACACGATTGTGAACGACGTGCCGTACGACCGCCCGCTGACGACGATGGCGGGATTTGCGATGTGTGAGCGGTGTCGGTCGGAGTATCGTGATCCGCGCGATCGGCGATTCCACGCGCAACCGACGTGTTGTCCGTCGTGCGGCCCGGTGCTGGACTTTGTGGGCGCGGGCGGCGGGTCGAGCGGCGACGCGATCGAGAGCGCGAGTGAAGCGTTCGTGCGAGGACAGATCGTCGCGATCAAGGGCTTGGGCGGCTATCACCTGGCGGTGGACGCGACGAACGAGGCGGCGGTGGCGCGATTGCGTGCCAAGAAGCGGCGCGATCACAAGCCGCTGGCGCTGATGGTGGATTCGATCGAGACGGCGCGATCGCTCGTCGAGCTTTCTCCCGAGGCGGAGCGGCTCCTGACCAGCCCGGCCGCGCCGATTGTTCTCGCGACGCGCCGGTGCGAAGATGGAATCGCGTGCGGCGTCGCGCCGGGAATGCACAGGCTGGGCGTGATGCTCCCGCACACCCCCATCCAGCACCTCTTGTCGCGGCGCGGGCACCGCGTGCTGGTGATGACGAGCGCGAACCTGTCGGACGAGCCGCTCATCAGCGACGATGGCGACGCGCGGACGCGATTGGCCACGATCGCCGACGCGATCCTGACGCATGATCGACCAATTGCGCGCGCCGTGGACGATTCGATCGTGCTCGATGCGCCGCTGGGGGCGCATCTGCTGCGTCGCGCTCGGGGCTTTGTGCCGGCGCCCATCCGACTGCCGGCACCCGCGGATCGCCCCGGTCTGTGCCTGGGCGGCGAGCTGAAATCGGCGGTCGCCATCAGTGACGGGGATCACGCGGTGCTGAGCCAACACTTGGGTGATCTCAATCACACGCTGGCGTTCGAGAGATTCCGGTCGACGATCGAGGATCTTTTGCGGCTCTTTCGCGTTGCGCCGGCGTGGATCGCGCGTGACGCGCACCCGGGCTACCTGTCGCATCGATACGCCGACACGCTGGGCAGGCGTTGGGGCGTGCCGATCGTCGATGTGCAGCACCACCACGCGCACATGGCGGCGGCGCTGGCCGAGCACGGGCGTACCGACGCGGTGGTGGGGCTGATATGCGACGGGGTCGGGTATGGTTCGGACGGGACGAGCTGGGGGGGCGAGGTGCTGGTCGGCGATCTCGTATCGTTCAGAAGGGTCGGTCGGATGCGTCCGCTCGCGCTCCCGGGCGGCGACGCGGCGGCCAAGCAGACGGGGCGATGCGCACTCTCGTGGCTCATGGACTCTCTCGGACCGGATGCGATCACTACGCCCATTGCACGACGGGTGATACCCGTCGATGCGGAGCGCGACGCGATCGCCGCGATGCTCGCGCGCCAACTCAACTGCCCGCCGAGTTCTGGGCTCGGGCGATTGTTCGACGCCGCGGCGGCGCTGCTCGGTGTGTGCGAGTTCAACCACTTCGAAGCCATGAGCGGCGTGCGATTGGAGGCGATCGCGAGCGGCGGGCGGAGCATCGATGGGCGACATGTCGGCCAGAGCGACAGCGATTCAGGGCCGGCGTGCGTGCGGGAGCGGGACGGGCTGATGGAACTCGACCACCGCCCGCTGTGTCGGCGATTGGTGCGGGGGCTGGAGCGGGGCGAGCCGATCGAGCTTCTCGCGCGACTGTTTCACGAGGCGGTTGCGTCCCTGCTCGCGACCTCGGCGATCAGGGCGGCGCGCGAGTCTTCGCTCTCAAGCGTCGTGCTCAGCGGCGGTGTGTTCTGCAACGCGTGGCTCGCCTCTCTTGTCCACCAGGAGCTCACGCGAGCCGGGTTGGAGGTTCTGATGCACAGGCGGGTACCCGCGAATGATGGTGGGATCGCGCTTGGGCAGGCCGCGGTAGCGGCGTGCGTGCAACGGCAAGGTCGGTAGCCAGTGGAGGGCCGATGCAACCGGGCACGGGGTGATTGAGGGAACAGGAAGGAGCGTGATTCATGTGTCTGGCACTTCCGGCGCGGATCGAGGAAAGGGAAGAGCTGCTGGCGTGGGTCGTGGTGGGAGAGGCTCGCTTGCGTGTCAGTCTCATCATGACGCCCGAGGCCGGCGTGGGTGATTGGGTGCTGGTACACGCGGGCTTTGCGATCCGCGTGGTCGCCGAGCACGACGCGCTGGAAACGTGGAAGTTCGTGGAGGAGGTCGAGTCCCGCGCGAGCGGCTCGGGAGGCCGGGAGGTCGGCGCATGAAGTCACGTGAAGTGATGCAGATGTACACGCGCGAGCTGTCCGAGCTTGTCGCGGGCCGAGCGCAACCGCTCAGCCTGATGGAGGTGTGTGGCACGCACACCGTCAACGCCTGTCGGAGCGGCGTCCACTCGCTGATGCCCGCCGGTGTGCGTCTCATCAGCGGGCCGGGCTGCCCGGTGTGCGTGACGGCTCAGCGGTACATCGACGCGCTTGTGGCGCTCGGGCGGCGCGGCGACGTGACGATTCTGACCTATGGCGACATGATCCGCGTCGCGGGCGCGGGCGGCTCCCTGGAGATCGCTCGGGGCGAGGGCGCGGATGTGCGCGTCGTGACGAGCACGCTCGAGGGGTTGGAGATCGCGCGGCGGGAGCCGGAGCGCGAGATGGTCTTTGCGGCGGTGGGCTTCGAGACGACAGCGCCGGCGACCGCGGCCGCGGTGCTGCAGGCCGCGAGCGAGGGCCTGCGCAATTTCTCGATTCTGCCCGCGCACAAGCTCGTCCTCCCCGCGATGCGAGCTCTGCTCGATGATCCGGGAGTCAAGATCGACGGCTTCGTGTGCCCCGGGCACGTCAGCGTGATTATCGGCGCGGAGGCCTATCGCCCGATCGTCGGCGAGTATCACAGGCCGTGCGTCGTCACGGGCTTCGAGGCGTTGCAGATGATGGAGGGCGTTCTGCACCTGGCGCGCCAGATCGTGCGCGGCGAGACGCGTTTGGAGAACCTGTACCCCGAGGCGGTGAGCGCCGGCGGCAACCCGCACGCGATGAAGCTGATCGATCGAGTCTTCGTGGCGGGGACATCGGCGTGGCGAGCGCTCGGCGAGATGCCCGAGAGCGGCCTAGACGTGCGCGAGGAGTTCGCGGCGTTCGACGCCTTCAGGAAGTTCAACATCAGTCTTGGTGATGATCACGAGCCGCGCGGGTGCATCTGCGGCAAGGTGATTACCGGTCGCGCGGTGCCGGTCGAGTGCCGCCTGTTTGGGACGGTGTGTACGCCCGTCTACGCCGTCGGCCCCTGCATGGTGAGCTCCGAGGGCACATGCCAGGCGTGGTTCAAGTATCGTCGTCACGAGGCCGGCCTCGCGGTGCGGGCGACCCGGGAGGCCGTGCGATGAGCGGCCCATCTCCCGCGAATCTCCTGCGGAAGCGCGTCGTCCTGGCGCACGGCGGCGGCGGGCAGCTGACCGATGACCTGGTCAGCGAGCTCGTCGCGCCGCGATTCGCGAATCCGTACCTCGACACGCTCGACGACGCCGCACGCATCCCGATGCACGGCGGTGAGATGCTCTTCACCACCGACAGCTACGTCGTTCACCCGCTGCAATTCCCCGGCGGAGATATCGGGCGCCTTGCGATCAGCGGCACGGTAAACGACCTGGCGGTGTGCGGCGCGATCCCCCAGTTTGTTTCGCTCGGGCTCATCATCGAGGAAGGGCTCGAGCTTCGCGTGCTCGAGCAGATTCTCGAATCGATCGCGAGCACGGCGCGCGAGGCCGGCGTGCGCGTGGTGACCGGTGACACGAAGGTCGTCGGCAAGGGCCAGGGCGACGGGCTGTACATCAACACCGCTGGTGTCGGGGCGATGCGTCCGGGCGTGCAGCTCGGCATGGCGAGAGTGCGTCCGGGCGACGTGTTGATCGTGAGCGGGCCCATCGCGGAGCACGGCCTGGCGATCATGCTCACGCGCGAGCAGCCGAATGTGGTGCGAAGCGAGCTCGCGAGCGATGTCGCGCCTCTCGGAGGCCTGATCGAGGCCGCGTTGCGGGCGGGCGGCGAGAGCGTCGTTTTCATGCGCGACCCCACGCGAGGCGGCTTCGCGGGTGTTGCTTCCGACCTCGCGTCTCGGACCGGCCTGCGTCTGACCATCGATGAGGAGGCGATCCCGATCCGCCCCGCGACGCGCTACGCCGCGGAGATCCTCGGCCTCGATCCCCTCTCGGTCGCCAACGAGGGCAAGGTCATGCTGGTCGTTCGCCCGGGCGCGATGGAGGTTGTGTTGCGGGCGCTGCGGGAGCACCCGCTCGGCAAAGACGCCGCGGCGATGGGGCGGTTCGAGCGCTTTGACGATGGCCTGTGCGAGATCGTCACTCGGGTCGGTGGGCGGCGAATCATCCAGAAGCCCTACGGCGAGGAACTCCCGCGGATTTGCTGAGCTGGTTGTGGCCATCGCGAGAACAAGTCATACGGACTCCGTTGAAATCCGGGTGATGAGGGGTCGAAGGAAGAACGAATGTGAATGCCGCCGGAGACCGCCGGGCTACCCAGGACGCCCGGATTTCAGTGGGAATCCGTATCACGGGGGTCGGTTGGGGCGGCGTTGAACTCGGTCCGGTCGTTGAGGTTGGCGGCGCCGTCACCGTTGAAGTCGCCGTGCGGGTTGCGCCGTCCGTTGACTGCCTGACATGGCGAGCGGGCGGGTCGCATCTACTGCAAAGCGGCGAGAGCCAGCGGGAACGCCGCCGGCTCTCGCCGTGTTCAATGATGAGCCCGAGTGAGCGAGCACGAGCCGGATTTCAGCAGCCCATCTCAAAGCGCTCGGCGAAGGCGTCGTAGTCGTCTCCATTGACGAAGCCGTCGTGGTTGAAGTCCGCGCTGGGATCGGCGGACTCGAAGCCCTCGGCGAAGGTGTCATAGTCGTCGCCGTTCACGAAGCCGTCATGATTCGCGTCCGCGGCGCAGACGTATTCCACGCGGAGCGTGGGGCGTGGGGTCGAACCGTTGCCGTGTGCACCGTCGTAGTAGTCCATGTCGTGCGCCAGTCGGCAGAACAGCAGAACTTTGCCCCCGATCTGAGACTGGAAATAGGCCAGCGTGCCCGCACCATTCAGCGTGATGTCGCGGGCAAATCCATCGCCGTTGGTGAGTTGCGCCTGCCCGAACAGGGAGCCGTCGTTGGTCATGGAATGGAAGGGCGTGTCATTCGAGTACACCTGCGTCCAGCCGGAAAGGCCGCTGATCGGGAAATAGGTGTCGTACGCCAGTTCGCCGCTCTGGTACTCTCCCCAGACCTCCATGGTGGGCGTGCCAGCCGTGCTTTGCTGCGTGAACGCGAACGTGACGGACGTGATCTCCGCCCCCGTCGGCACGGCCGAGAGGTCAAAGACCATGAAGCCACGGTGGATGTTGCTGCCCCCGCGGACCACGAAAAGCGGCGAGTGCGGCTCCATCGCGAACACCGGAGCGCCGGGACTACTCGTTGGGCGGTAGGTCGATCCGGCGCGAATCGGGCCGAACGAGACAACGGTGGCGTTCGTGGCCCCCGCGACGCAGATCATGGCCACACCGATCGAGACGAAACGGTTCATAATTCACTCCTTCTCCTATCTACTTCCAAGAGGCCCCTCAGCACGGGATCGATTGATCCCAGACGATGTTGAACGGCCTTCACCGATAACTAACAGGATGCCGACGAGATCAGGTCGTACGCGTGGACGTCGGAGTTGAAGGGCCCGGCGATGATGTCCTGGGCCTTGGCCGAGGAACACGCCAGCCCGCACACCGCGAGTAAGAGGGCCAGGGACGCACGAGATTCGGTTCGCATGATGTTCAGCCTCCGGGGCGGCCTGACAACCTCCAACCCGCCGATGCGGATCGTGAGGTGGGCGCGTACCCACTGAAACTCCATCCGCGCGTGCGATTGCGCGCCAAAGTGGAAAAATGGACGAAAGAAATCAGTCCCGGGGGAAAATCACATCAAATCAGGCTGGCCATGAGGCACTGGACCGCGCGTTCGGCCTGCGTGACGGGCGTGTTCAACGGGCTCTACTTCGCCAGACCGAGCACCTCGCGGGCCGCCCGATGGAGTGCCTCGCCTGTCGGCGGCTCGGGCACGCCGGGCTCGCCGGGATTACCGGTTTCAAAGTAGGAATAGAGACGGCTGCCCACCCGCGCGAACTCGGTGTCGTGAAGCAGGCCCGCGACATCCGCCGGCAGGCGGCCGATTCCGGCGAATGAATGGAGCCCGGAGTAGGAGACCGGCACCCGTGAGAGTTCCCAGGGCTTGATCCTGACCTTGCTGCTGATGGCGTGTTCGAGAAACGCGAGCCGCTCGCGCTCGCTCAGGCCGCTCCACCAATGCTCGGCGAGCGGGATGAACCGACGGATGCAGCGATTGGGTGACTCGTTGTTGATCGAGTTTGAATACACGCACAGGGCCTTGAGGTTCTCGCCGCGGGCCTCGAACCACGCGCCGACCTGAAAGCCCGCGACGCTGCTGCCGCCGATCCTCGGAGCGAAGTACCAGGCCTCAAAGCGTTTGAGCCCGTCGTCGACGTTGCCGCAGGCGAGGTCGACGAGGATGCCCACCCGCATCAACTGGGCCTCGTCCCTCGATTCGAGCCCACGGGCCTGATCGAGCAGCGTGCCCGCCAGCTCGGTATCGCCGACACCCCACGCGGCCTCGGCGTGGGCGGCCCGAAGAAAACTCACGCCGCGGAAGGCGCGATCCGCGTCCTCGAGCCGCGGGTACGCGCGCCCGTGCTGTTGGGAGTAGATGAAATAGAGTCCAAGCCCGGCGCGGACGAACGCGCCGGGTTCTCCGTGGTGCTCGAGCTCCTGCCACGCCTCGACCGCGGGGAGCATCTCGCTGGTCGCGTAACTCATCATGCCCAGCGCGATGAGTTCGTCGCTCGCAAGCAAGTCGGGCGGGAGCGGTGGGGGAGGGCTGTCCGCCGGGATCTGGCTCCACGCCCGGAGCCACGCGCACGCCCGCGGGGCGCGCCGGAGCAGCTCCTCGCTGAAGCGGATCGGCCCGCGCCCGGACGCGTCCAGCGACAGCATCGCCGCCAGCGCGTCACGCTCCAGCAGCGTGCGATCGTCCCAGGGCTGGAATCGCAGCGCTTTGCCGTACTCCGCCAGCGCCCGCGATACCACGTCACGGCTGACCTTGGGCGGCCCGGGAAAGCGGTACTCAAAGAAGCCCGCGTTGGCGAAGGTGCTGGTGTCGCGCGGATCGAGCAGCGCCAACCACGCGCGCTCGCGTGCGCCCTGGGCCCATCGCGGCGCGATCACCAGGCCGAAGGTCGCTGCTCCGACCAGCAGCAGCGCCACCAGCGCGCCGATGATCGAGCCGCGGAAGGCCTGGCGGTTGCGACGCAAGAGCTTGACGCCGCGGCTGAGAAGGCCGGGTCGACGCGCCAGGATCGGCCGCTCCGCCAGCAAGCGGTCCAGATCGTCGGCCATCGCCGCGGCGCTGGCGTAACGATCCTCGCGGCGCGGCGACATGGCTTTCTGCACGATCGTCTCAAGATCGCGCGGCACGCCGGGCGCCAGCGTGCGAACCGGCACCGCGCCTCGCTCGATCGCCGCCGTCACCTCGCCGGGCGATCGGCCGGCGAACGGCGGGCGCAGCGCCAGCGCGTGGAAGAGCGTGGCGCCCAGCGAGTAGATGTCGCTCTTGGCGTCCGTCGCGCCGATCCCGCCCGCGAGCTGCTCGGGCGAGGCGTACGCGGGCGTCCCCACAAAGCCCTCGGCCCTGGTCGCCACACCCGACTCCGGATCACGCACCAGCCCGAAGTCCGACAGCAGCGGCGTGCAATCGCGTCGAAGGAGTATGTTCGCTGGCTTCACATCGCGGTGCAGCAGACCCGCGCCGTGGACCGCTTCGAGCGCACGCGCGATCGCCACCCCCAGACGCGCCACGAGCATCCAGTACGGAATCTCCCCCAGCACCGACGCGCCGGAGCCGAGGTAGGCGCGAACGTCTTCGGTCCTTGGCGGCGTCCCGATCGAACTCAGGTGGTCGATCACGTCGTGCAGCGACGCGCCGTCCACCAGTTCCATCGCAAACGCGATGACCCCGCCCTCACGTACAACATCGTGGACCGTCACGACGTGCGGGTGGCGCAGACGCGCGATCGCGTTGGCCTCGGCCTGGAATCGATCGCGCGCCCGCGCCGAGACTGCCGCGCCCGCTGGCAACACCTTGAGCGCCACCGAGCGTCCGCCCAGGCGTTCCTGACGCGCCAGGTACACCGCGCCCATCGCGCCCGAGCCGAGTTCCGACAGGATCGTGTACCCCGGCACGGCCGGCGATGGGTCCGTCGGCGCGCCCATCACCGCCACGTCTCTGGCCAGTGCCAACAACCGATCCGCGTGGTCGGACAGGTCGGGGCGATCCGGGAACAGCTTGTCCGGGGAGATCGGCGCACCGTCTTCCCACGAGGACAAAGCGCGATCAAACGCTTCATCCAGCAGTGCCTGATCCGATTCGGACATGGCCGTACCTATCGCCCTTTCCCGCCGAGCCGGGGTGTGATTCGTGGTGCTCACATCTCTCAAACGCAATCGGGTCCGCCGATTGTCGGTTCACCGACGGAATTTCGCGCACTTCGACCGATTCCCGCTTCGCGCAATCGTCGCCGGTACAACTCCGCACCCCGGCGCAGCCGGGAACGGACCTCGGTCATGGTCAGGCCAAGTTCGGTCGCAATCTGTTCGAGTCCGAGTTGATGGAACAGCCGCAGCCGCACGACCTCGCGCAGGTCCGGCGGGACGCGCTCGATCGCGTCCGCCATCACGGCGGCCTGCTCTCGATGTCGCGCCAGGCGGCTCGGCGTGCCCGAACCCGGCGTGGCGATGCTCCCCCAAGAGCCGGGCGCGATGTGCTTCCGTCCGCCGCCACGCTTGATCGCGCCCGAGCTTCGGAGGGCATCCTTGATCCGATGGTCAATGATCCTGAGCACCCAGGCCCGGAAGGCGCGGGGAGACGCGAACTTGGCGCTTGCATGTCCGCGCCACGCGCGCACGAGAGATTCCTGCAGGATGTCCTCGGCGTCGATCCGCCCGAGCAGCGCTGGGCCCAGCCGCGACTGAATGACGACCAGCAGCGACGCGGGCCCGACCGACTCGACCAGCCGCTCCCACTCGCCGGGCGATGCACCGCGTGACGCTCCGGGCGGGATGCTCGTGTCTGGGTTGTGCTCCGGATCAGGCAAGAGCGCAGATTACATGATGCCGCGAAGAAGCACAACAACTTCATGACCGGATGTCGCGACGTGAAGCAGGACGCAACTCATCGGCGCGTGTGGCGTGGATCGTTTCTGGGGTGATCCGGAGTCAAGCGAGTGGGGCAAGCGCGAGGTGGGTCAGCACCCGATATCAAAGTGATCAGCGAACTCGTCGTAGTCATTCCCGTTGACGAAGCCGTCGTGGTTGAAGTCAGCCATCGGGTCGGCCTCGTCGAAGAGCACGGCGAAATCGTCGTAGTCATTCCCGTTGACGAAGCCGTCGTTATTGAAGTCCGCGGGACAACCCGGGCAGCCGTAGCGAGCGAAGTTGACGCTGGTCATCCCGCCCGCACGGTTGAACTGTCCGGCGACCAGGAGCTGTCCATTGCGTGCAAAGTTCAGGCCGTACACAACCGAGTAATCGGAATACCCGCCATCAACACCGAGCCCGAGTGAAGACCAGGAGTTGCCATTCCACTTGGCGATATTGCTCGCGGCGGTGCCGCCGACCGACGTGAACTGTCCGCCGAGGTAGACATCTCCGTTGCCCTTGACGGCGACCGCGTACGCGCCGCCATCATCGAGCCCACCGCCAAGGCCCGACCACGATGCGCCGTTCCACCTCGCCACGCCGCTGGAGGGAGACGAAAAGACCCCCGCCGCGAGAATGCTGCCGTTCGGCGCGACGCCCAGCGAGTACACCGTCGAATCGGCGCCGGACCCCATCGCGGTCCATCCCTCGGCGTTGTTGTAACGAGCGATGTTCGACGTCGGCACGCCGCCCGCCTCGGTGAAGAAGCCGCCCGCGACGAGGTCGCCGTTCGGCAACGCGGCCAGCGAGATGACGCCCTCGCCCGACGCGCCGACACCGCTGCCGGGGCTGGTCCAAAGCGATGCGTTGGTGTCATAGATCGCGACGTTGTTCAGCGGCACGCCGTCGATCTCATAGAAAAGGCCGCCCACCGCGATGTTGCCGTTGGGCAGCATGGTCATTGAGTAGACGTATGCGTTCGGCGTGTACACGCCGTCGGTCGTCCACGACGTGCCATCGAAGATCGCCATGCCGTTCTGGGGATCAACCGAGGCATCCTGCCCGGGCAGCCAGAACCCGCCGCCGACCAGATAGACGCCCTCGGAGATTTCGATCGCGTCGCTTACAAAGCCGGCCAAGCCCGGCGAGCCGACCGCCGACCATGTGGCGCCGTCAAAGCGGGCCACGGCGCCGGGTGCGGGCCCCGCACCCGCGGTCGTGAAGGCTCCGCACGCAAGTACATCGCCATTCGCCAGGGGCTTGGCCGTCGTCAGCCAGTCATTGAAGCCCGTTCCGAGGCCCGACCAGGAAGACCCGTTCCAACGAGCGAGGTTGGAGGTTCCCTGCCCGCCCGTGCGATTGAACTGTCCGCCGACGAGGAGGTCGCCGTTCGAGAGTTGCAGCAGCGTATCGCCGAAGACGCCGTTGTCGTATCCGTCGCGGAGACCACCGCCGATCTCGGACCATGTTGAGCCGTTCCAGCGTGCGATGCCGTGGGCGAAGGGAGGAGTGTGCTCTCGGATGTACGAGTTGCCCGCAACGATCACGTCGCCGTTCGGCGTCGCGGCGATGGCCATGCCCATGAACTCATCGCTGAAAGTAGCAAGACCATCACCCATGGCCGACCAGGTTGTGCCGGAGGAACTGGTCGTGCTGTTCCAGCGTGCGACACCGCTGGCCGTCTCTCCGCCAGCGCTGTTGAAGACACCGGCCGCCAGCAGGTTGCCGTCGGGCGCGATCGACAGCGCCCAGACGTCGTAATCCATCCCCCCGCCCATGTCATGCCACGTGGTGCCGTCCCAGCGGGCGATGCGTCCACGGGGTTGTCCTCCGGCGGTCGTGAAATCACCGGCGGCGACCACATGCCCATTGGGGAGCACCGCCAGCGCATAGACCGGGTACAGCCCCTCGGAATCACCGACCCCACCGCCGAGGGAGGACCATGCCGCGCCGTCCCAGCGAGCAACGCTGTGCGCGATGACGCTGCCCGCGATCAGAAAGTCACCGCCGGCCATGACGTCGCCGTTTGGCATGATCGCCAACGCGCGGACCGACTCAACGATCGACTCGGCACCCTGCACGCCGTCGCCCATCGCGTGCCAGTTCACACCGTCGAACTCCGCGATGTTGTTGACGGGCACGCCGCCCGCATCGAGGAACTCACCGCCCACGACCAGTCGCCCGTTGGGACGGGCCGCGAGTGCGTAGACGGTCGCAAGGCCCGAGACCCCGCTCCCCAGCGACGACCACTGCCCGGTCGCCGGGTCCCACATGGCGATGTTCGCGGCCTGCGCGTTTCCCGCAACATCAAATCGCCCGCCGATCACGACCTTGGGCGTGATCGGTCCCGAGCCGTCGGGGTCCCACATGGTGGAGCACGCAACATAGAGGTTGGTGCCCGCGACACCGTCTCCCGGAAGCCAGTCGGGCTGCGTGCATTGGGCCGATGCGCCGGCCGCGAGGCCCGCGGAGATCACCATTATCACAGCGATTGGACCACTCTTCAGCATCATGGCGGGTTCCTTCGTCGGATGGCAGCAGCCGGGGCGCGCCGGGCGCGGGAGGCTGCCCGCGCCCATGCTACACGTCCTGTGCGATGGCACAAGGCCATTTCGCACAAATGTGGAAATTCGTACGAAAAAAGAGAGCGGTCTATGATCGCGGCGTCAACTCCGGTACACTGCGATCATGAGCCAGCCCCGGTCCGCGGCGATCGCGACCCCTCAGTTCCGCGTGGACTGTGCGCGCGTGGTGCGCACGCTGAGGTCGGCTGTCCGCCGACTGCTCGCCGACTCGCCCGGTCGCATCACGCGTGCGACCGACCTGCAGAACGCGCTGGGAATCCGGGCCCCATTGGCGTGGCAGGTGTTCCGTCTCGCCAAGACGAACGATCCCCTCGAGAGCGTTCCGTTCACGCCACTTCCGGAGGCGATGAGCCGCGTGTTCGATGCGGGCCAGCGCGCGGGGTGGGATGATGCTCGCCTCGAACGAGCGCGCCGGGCGTACGAGAAGTTCCAGGCTTTCGTTTCCAAGCACGCGGGAGACCGCGCGACCTTTGACGCGATGGTGTCGGGCCTGGGCGGCGAATCGAACGAGCAGGTGGATGTTCGCGCACGCCGGGCCGCGTTTCGAGCGTGCGCTCCGCTGTGGGGACTGCGGTCCGCCCTCACCTACCGATGCCTCATCGCCGCCCTGGATCGCCCCGGAACCACGCCACTCAGCGCGATCATCCAGGGCTCAAGCGGGGTGCGGGCGCTGCGCCCCGGGCGAAGCCTGCCGATCTGCCGGCGGACGATCACCATGACCCTGGCCGACAAGGCCGTGCCGGAATTCACGCCCGGCACGAACAGCACGGGATTGCTCGAGGATTTCTGCAGCGCCAATCTCTCTCGCGTCACCACGAAGCGGCGTGGCTCGGTCGCGCACGACTTCGTCGAGCTTTCCGGCGTCGGACTCACCGCGGAGACCGATGTCTTTCTCTCAACCAAGCTCCGCACGGGCCTCACCGACGATGAGCCTGAACTCGGCGTCACGTCGATGGTCCGTGTTCCCACGGAGCTCTATGTCGCCGATCTGCTGGTGCCCGCGGGCGCGATGGACCCGTCGTCGGCCGCGGTCCGCGTCTTCGGCTGCTTGGAGGACGTTTCGGCCGCCGAGACCGCGTCGGCAGAGTATCGACTGCCGTCCTCGCACACTCCTGAGTATCTCGGGAGGTCCATCGACACGCTGCATTCCGATCGATTCCCCCGCTGCCCGGAGCTCATTCGCTTTGTGCTCCGCGACCTTGGGCGTTCGAGAGAGGATTTCGACATCTTCCGTTGTCGGATTCCCTATCCCATGCTGCACACCTGCATCGGGCTCGATGTCTATCGCAAGGGGTTGTAGTGTTCGCGGGCGTTCGCGAGTCGAACCGCGGCCGTTCATCGATGATCTTGCGCCAGTTCAGGATCGCCGATGAACTCATGGTTCCGCGGTCTCGGCTGGAGGTGGCGTGGAGAACACATTTCGTCTCGCCGGAACGACTTGGCGTCCACGAGGCCGCCATGAAGCGGTGGGCCACTCATCCTCAGACATCCTCGATCTCGACTGACACCCGCACGACGACGACTCGCAGCAGGGCATGTAGGCGCTGGCGATGACCAACGGCGGGGCCAGGGCCGCAAGTCAACAACAGCTCAAAGCCGACAACGCCTGCAAAACCCGAGGCGCGCAAAGGGCCGGTTCTTGGGTCTCATTTGGGTCTCAGGCCCCTCAGCTGCGGAAGGTCTTCTGGAAACAGCTGAAATTCCAGGCGCCGAGCGATGGGGGTTACCAATCGCGAAGAATCCTGCCCTCTCTCCGTGCGGGCCGATTCGAGTCAAAGACAGTAAAGCACAGTCAGCGCAGGCGAGCGCTGGCGAAAAAATTCTCAAAGCGGAGAGGGGGGGACTCTTCTAGGCCACCGCCGATCAGGCGCTGGAAACGCCGCTGTTGCCCCAAACGCCTCAAAGAACGTCACTTACGCCAAATTCAAATTGAGGATCGTTGCCGATTCTGAGCCATGATGAGGCATGCGCATGGGACAGTCATGGGACAATGAGGCGGGGCATCTCCCGGAGAATGAAGGCCAGGCCGGGGAAGCCGCGTTCGGAGTCCGACGTTCCGCTTGGCGCGGAAATGGGCCTCAGCGGTGTCTGAGCAGGTCGGCGGCCCACCACGCGAAGCGTGTCATTGCACTTGGCGGATCTTGGAGGAGCCTTTGGCACTTTCGAACACGCTTCACGTGCTCTTTCTCGTACTCTTTGCGGAGGGCCTCGATGTCGTCGGCCTTTGACGGGTCTTGAAGGTATCTCGTGGTCTGCGCGGCAGCGGCGGCTTCGATCGTGGCAACGGCGCGGTACATATCCTTGTCCTCTTCGAGGACTTTGAGGTCACGGTAGTGGGCGAAAAGTTGGCAGAGCATGTCGTCCCTCGCACGAGGGAACGGGGAAATCCATCTGGAGTCTGGCCACCCAATCGCACGTGCAAACGCGGCTTGCGCCAAGGACAGCTCTAAGCGGAAGGCTCGAACTGTGTCGGTATTGTTAACAGTTAGCTTTTCCCCGGTTTTTTCCCGCACGAAGAGTCCCCGATCTCGGCGCATCTGACCAAAGGAGACAGTGTCGGTCGGCAACGGGATCACGTAGATGTCCACTTGGATCGGGGGATACTCAACAGAGACCACGCTTTCATGGCACCTTTCGACGCCGCCGGGTTGGAGTTGTAGGGTTCGAGAGCATGCGCCCTCTATTCGTATGCCTATCACGTTCCGTCGAGCATGTCAATAGTTGAGAACGCCCGTGCCTACCGAAGAGATTCCTTTTTTTTGTACTTGTCAAGAGCGATCTGCCAAGTGTTGGCTTGCTCAATCAGCCCGGCTTTCTTGCAGGCGTCCGGGAGCGCCATGAGGGCATCGAGTGCTTGGTTGTCGGGATCGTCGGGGTCGCTGCTTGTCACCAGCTTCTCGAAGAGACCCACGGCTCGTTTCGCTTCTTTGGTGTCCGACGCCGGGCACTCCAAGATCGCATGGGCCAACAGATTCCATGCGGACCGCGTTGCGCTCGCTCTTGGCCCTTTCGTTCGCTCGTAATACTCGGCCGACTGCTCGAGTATTTTTGTCGCTTCGCACGGCTTGCCGTCGAGATAGTCAATGACCGCGACGTTGGTGTTGGATGCCCAAAACTCCGGAGAGTCCTCTCCGCGCAGAGTCCTGCGGATGCCCCTCGATTCCGCAAAGTCCGTTTTGGCATCACCACGTAGGCCGTTTTCCATATGGGCTACGCCGCGATGCCCAAGGAGCTCCGCAGAGACCAGGCTCTGTGTCTTCTTCGCTTTTCTTCTCGCTTCGATGACTTCGTCCAAGAGCTTTGTGGCTTCCGTCTTCCGCTTGGGATCAAGCAGGATGATTTGGGACAAGGCGCCGCATGCGTGAGCGGTCGTATCGCTGTCCAATCCGCACGCACTTTGTATGCGGCGGTAGGAGTCCAGCGCCTCGCTGATCAGCGGGTCTGCCGGATCCCGTGAGTTGACGGCCGCTTCGACGCGATGCACCAATCGGTTGTGCTTGGCCAGGACGATCTCGAAGTCGTCCTCGCCCAGCTGCTTCTCCGCGCGTGCAATCGCCCCCGAGTAACTTTTCTCGATATCTTCCGGAGTGAGTTTCTCGGAGGGAAAGACGGCACCAAACCGAGCAAGGGCCATCTCGTGCGCGAAAGTCGCCCGTAGCGACGCAATTGAATCGCCCGCGGCCGGTTGCCTCCGTTGTGCGAGTTGCTCTAGCTGTTCGATCAATGCCTTCGAAGCCTCTTGGTAATTGTCGTCGAGGCACGAGTGCAGAAGCGCGACTCTGGCCGCGTATGCGACCTCGGTGTTCTGCGTCGAGTCGGCAAGGGTGACCGCTTCCTGGAGCACGGTTGGTGCGCGGGTTCGATCGGACTCCTGAAGGGCTTTGCCCTGTCCGAGCAGCGCGACGGCGAGTATGCCGGAGAGTTCGAGTTGCTTGTTCTGGCGTCTGATCTCGGCGATGCAGTCCTCGAAGTGCTTGGCGGCCGTCTCCGAGTCCCCGAGCGAGGCGAATGCGGCGGCAACGGAGCACTTCAGTTGGAAATAGGCGTCGCCAAGCACGTCGCCGTACTCGAGAAGATCGCGGCTGCCATTGTCCAGCATCACTCGCGCCTGTTGCGGCGACATGGCCGAGCCCTCGAATGGGTCCGCCGATTCGATCATCTTGGTGGTGATACCAAGAGCGGCCCGCTCACGGCTGATGGCGAGACGCCGCTCCATTTCGTTCGTGAACCATACCCAGGCCAGCGTGCCGGTGATGAGCGCGCCGAGTACGCCGGCAACCTTGACGTACCGCCGGATTCGCGCTGCAATCACGCTTTCCGCCGCGCGCTTGCGCGTGCGTTGGCCATCGATTCCTCGAGTCTGCGCCTCCTTACTCAGCCACACTCGCAGATCATCGCCGAGGGGCGCTGCCCACGAGTACCGGCGCTTCGGGTTCAGTCTGAGCGCCTTTGCGACGATTTCGGCGAGAAGTTGTCCGATCTTCTTGTCAACCGCGAGCGATCCCGCGTCCAGCCGCAGTGCGGGTTGCTCGTTGGAACGCACAAATTCTTGGGTGAGATTCTCAGGGCCGTATGGACGCTCACGTTTCAGAAGTTCGTAGGCGATTACCCCTAGCGAGTACACGTCTGACGCGAGGCTGGCTTTGGTGAGTGAATGGGCTTGCTCCGGGCTTGCATAGTTCCATGTCCCGCCTGAAAGATCGCTTGTGGTGCTTGATTCCTTCTCGGGGAACTTCGCCCGATCGAGCATCGCAAGCCCGAAGTCAAGAATCTTGGGCGACCCGTCGGGCGTCACCATGATGTTGGCCGGCGTGAGATCACGATGGACGACGCCGGCGCTATGCGCCCTTTCAAGTGTATCGCACACGGCAAGCATCAGGACCACTCGTTCGCGTATCGTCCAATCGCGTCCGTAAGAATACTCGCGCAGTGTGGCGCCCTCGACACGCTCAAGCACCAGGAATGGTGGGAACGGTCCGCCGGGATCGAGCTCGCAAGCAAAGCAGGTGACAATACCCTTTTCTTTCAGCGTGGACAGCGCGGCATACTCGTGTTTGAGCCTCTTGAGCCGCTCGGGATCAACATCTCGCGGAGATTCCGCTTTCATGAACTTCAGGACGACTTTGATCTGCTTGGTCGTGTCGTCGGCTTGCCAAACGATTCCGTTGCCGCCCTGGGCGATGCGCTTCACGAGCCGATATCGGCCCGCAACCAGAGCATCCGGCCGCAACCGCGAATACCCATGCTCGTCGTCCGCGAGCCCACGCACCCCGGGTCGAGCCGCCAGAAACTTGGAAATCGCCGCGCATACGGCGTCCACAAAGTCAACGGGCTCGCCCCGCAGCTGCTCCCTGGCGATGGCGTGGAGCTCCTGCTCGCCGCAAGATGCTGGGGCGTTCTGGATGATCAGATGCGCGGTTTGAGAGGGATCACGCATCATATTTCTTCCTGCATTTTTCTTCCTGCATTCGTGCTTTGACAGCGGCCAAGCTGTTTGTCAGGAGAGTGTCGACTCGCTCTGGCGGTAGACTAAGCGCCGTCGCGATTTCCGCTTTCGACAAGCCGAACGTGCGCAGGATCAGCACCTCTCCGCCGATGGAATCGAATTGGCAGAGCCATTCGATGCTCTCCGACAACTGGGCCTCTCCTTCGGCGAGCGCCGGATCGGCGAGATCGTCCAGGAGAGCGTCCACGGGAAGGTCCGTGCGTGCCCAATCGCCGCCGCGTTTCTTCGCCCTTTTGCGCTCCAGACGGTTCACCAGGTGCTGCTTCATCGCCCGGAACGCCAAAGCGCAAAAGTGGCGCTCGTCGGAGAAACTGCGGCCTCGCAGCTTCGCGAAGATTTCATGCACGAGCTCGGTGCCTTGGATGCTATGGCCACGATAGATCGCGAGGGCCAGGCGGCCGTGGGCTCGCAGCGTGTCGTAGCACTGCACAAAGAGGTCGTCGACCGAACGCGTTTCGAGTGGCTTCGGACTTGGCGAGTGCCTGGTCATCGGTATCCCCTGCATCTGGTACGTGAGGCGCGGAAGAAAAGTTTCGCGTTTCGCCCGAGCAGCCGCGCCGCTCCGGTATCTATTGATGACGAGGTCGTGGAGATCGTGCCCGTGTCCTCGGCGCCGGCAGGCGCATTGGGGCCGGATGATGTCCCATGTAGACTGGAGAGGGAAGATGAGGGAACAGAGCAACCCGACGACGAGCCCGAAAACCACTGAATTCCGTGAGCGAAGGACGAGGGAGCTTCTGGTGCTTGTGCTGGTGGAACTGGGCGAGCGGCTGGCACGCGAGAGGGGCCTGAGTCGGCTCGATCAGGGCGTCATCGCCGAGAAATCTCTTGAGTTCATCCAGGCGTGGGATGAAGGAAGGGTGCGGTCGGCGCCCGTGCCGTATCTGTGGCGATGCTTGAGCAATGCAAATTCGGATGTCTACAGATCGGACGCGCGCTGGGCATTGGGGTCGCAACTCCTGGCAAAGACAAGTGAGCACGCGGTCGATCCGGGGGAGGAGGCGGCAAACCGGGAGATCGTCGGGCTATCGCACGGCCTGTTGACGCCGCCGGAGCAGCAGCTCGTGGCGCTCCTCTGCGGCGAGGCGCTCTCCGTGCGAGGAACGGCCAAGCGACTTCAGGTTCCACACCCCCGCGTCCAACGCGCATACGTCAGGCTAAGGGAACGCCTGCGGCACCGGTTTGAACCCGAGTCGTGCCACCGCTCATAGCTTCGGCCGATCAACCGGGTTCGTTGCTCATGGAGTCTCCCGCGCTGTATCGGCGTTCGGGGGGGCGTGATATCTGCTGGCGTGCTCGATGATGAAGACTGGACATCCCATGCGCGGTATGTGGCACAAGATGCTTGGAGCGGTGGGCTTTGGCCGAAGGGCCGGGCGTGCCCTGCCCGCTGCTGTTTCCTCGCGGCCATGCTGGCCGCTGGATCAGCCGGTGATGCGGCTCACGGAGCGCGATGTGCTGACGCTGCGTGATCTGTGCGAGGGCGTCTTCGTGCTCGGCAATCCGGGGTCGGGCAAGTCGAGCACGACGGGCACGATCGTTCCGATGGCCGCGCTGCGGGGGCGCTGGGGCGTGGTGGCGTACTGCACCAAGCCGGACGACTGTGAGTTCTGGCTGAGGCTGTGCCGGATCGCGCAGGTCCGCGGGCCGGTGCGTGTGATTCGCCCCGACGGCCGAACGCGGTTCAACCTGATGCGGTACGAGCTCGAGCGGCGGACGCCCGGCGGCGGGAACACGCTGAAGCTGGCGACGATGCTGTTCGAGCTGTTCAAGGAGGGCAAGCCGAGCCTGACGCCCTCGGAGAACTCGGAGTTCTTTAACTCCAGCGGAACGAGCCTCCTTTGCCATGTGCTCGATGCGCTCCGGCTTGCCGCCGAGCCGTGCTCGTTCCGGGCGATCAAACGCATGCTGGAGTCCACGGCGAAGTCATCGGAGGAGCTGGAGTTCGAGTCGTGGCGTGATGGGTATTGCCGCGCCGTCCTTGCCGCGGCCAACGAGCGGGCGAGCACCCACGAGGATCATGAGCTCTGCGAGGAGTTCACGAGCTTCTTCATCCGCAGTCTGCCGGAGTTCAACGAACGCACCCGCGGCGACATCTTCGCGACCATCGACGCGGCCCTCTTCCAGCTGACCCGCGAGCCCGTGCGGACGCTACTGGACTCGCCCGCCGGGTGCGATTTCGTGCCGGACGAGCTCGAACACGGCGCGGTCTGGATCATCGACTGCCCGGTGAGCGTGTACGGCGCGGTGGGCCGATTGGTCACGATGACGTTCAAGCGGATTGTCAAGGACTACTTCGCTCGGCGGCCGCTGCGGGGGGATGCCACGCGCCCCATCCTGCACTTCTGCGACGAGTGCCAGACCTATGTCAGCCGCCACGACGCGGAGTTTCAGCAGGTCTGCCGGAGCAACCGCATCGTCGGCATGAGCCTGACGCAGAGCATCGACAACCTTGTCGTGGCGCTGGGGAGCGAGCCGCACGCCAACTCGCTGGCGAACGCGCTGAGCACGCACGTCTACCACTGCACCAGCGGGCACACCGCCGAGTGGGTCCAGCGGCGGATCGCCGACGCGTGGCGGAGCATGGAATCCGTGAGCATTTCCTCGGACGGCGCGGCACAGCATCGCGGCCCGAGCGTCAGTCTCAGCGAGCATCTGCACCCGCAGGTGCTGGCGAGCGAACTCACGCGGCTGCGCACCGGCGGGCCGCTCAACGGGAATCTCGTGGACGCGATCTGCCTCAAGCCCGGGCGCCGATTCCACGCGTCGGGCGGGCCGTTCGTGCGGGTGTGTTTTCAGCAGCAGGGTTGAACGAGCCAAGAAGGAGGATCGCATGAGTTCCGAAATCAACTTTGAACGCATCGTCCAGGACGCCGCGTCGCTGCTCGCGCCGACGCCGGGGGCGAGCGTGTGGAAGACGTTCCAGAAGATCACGGCGATCGTGATGATGGTGGCGTGGCTGATCGCCCTGCCGGTGGAGCTCGTGCTGCACCGGCGGGTGAACAAGCGGTGGATGAACACGGCGTTCTGCGTGCTGGCGGTGGTGCTGCTCGCGGCGCTGGCGAGTTTTCTCTCAAAGCCGGACTTGGCAACAGTCCGCGCGCTGCCGCCCGCCGAGCGGCTGATCGCGATCAAGGCCGCCCTGAAGACGATGCAACCCTTCGAGCATTTGTTCGTCTGCTCGGCGCTTGCCTTCGGCGTGCATTACTGGTCGAACCGGCGCCGCTTCCGCACCGCGCAGCAGGGACACTCCTTCGACAGCGGCATCCCGTGGCTGGTGTTTCCGCCGTTGGCGCGCTGGTGGCTGCCGCTGGACGCCGCGTCGCGCCTGCTCGACGGGATCGCGCGGAGCCAACGGCTGCCGATGCGGCTGCTGCGTGGCTGGGCCGAGAGCCTGCGGTGCCACCTGCTGCAGATCGGAGCGGGCGAGTTCCCCTACGGCCCGGTCACGTGGCTCGTGGTCTCGCTGCTGGAGCCGGTGTTGCTCTTGCTCGCGGGCGTGCTCTTCTTCCGCCACGGCTCGGCGCCCTTTGGAATCTACCTCATGATCGTGGCTGTGGCGATGTTCCTCAAGGCGAGCATCATCGAGGCGAGCTGGCGGGAGCGTGTCTATGACGAGATGGACGGCCGGCTGGAGGGCGAGGCGATGAAGCAGCTCCGCGCCGGTCGGCCTTCGACGCAGCTCTCCCGCGCCTTCACGGTGCCGATCGCCAGCGCGGTGCTGACCGAGCCGCCGGCCGATGACGATGGCCCTCCGCCCGGCGTGGCGCTGCCCAATCCGGCCTTCACCGGCCTGCTGTACTCCGCGTTTGATGTGTTCCCCCAAGGGGATCGCTCCCCGTTTCCAGGGTCGCCGACATCCTGAGGCGGTACGACACGCGGCTCATTCTCCTGCGAAGGCATGGCATGATGTTCCTGAACACGCACGGCGAGGCCGATTCCGCGCCCTCCGAATCGTCGGCGGCGTCGCAAACCCAACGGCAAGCGTCTCGCCTCGCGGCGGCGCCGAGCGCTGATGAAATCCTCGCCGCGATCGACGGGTCGAGGTATCCGCCGATCCTCACGGTGCATCAGGTGGCCGAGTTGCTGCAGCTCTCGGTCCACACGGTGTACAAGGGCGTGAGCGAGGGGCGATACCGCGGGGCCGTCAAGCGTGGCAAGCCGCTGCGGTTCTGGCGCGACCGGGTCATCCAGGTCTTCTTTGGGCGGTGAGATTCTGTTGCCTTGCGGCTTCTTTTCACGGTTCCATCCTGGCTCCCACCTTGGCGACAAGCCCTTCCGGGGAGCGATGCCGCGGTGTAGCGGTCCATCCATGCGGATTCTTGATGCAGAACGAGTCGACGGCACGAGCGTGACCATCGGCCGCCGGGTCTACTTCCGGACCGAGGGCGGCGTGCGAGCCGAGCTCTCGGTGAGCACCTACACGGCGGTGTACAAGGATGCAGACGGCACATGGCGTCAGGACGCGCTCGGGACGACCAACAAGCGCGAGGCGCGGCGCAAGGCCATCGAGATCCAGCAACGGCTCGATGGCGGGCAGGCCAGGCCGCGGGCCGAGCTCGTGGAGCTCCTCCCGCTGATCGACCGCTACGAAGCCTTCTGCCGGGCCAAGGGACTGGCTCCAAAGTCGCTCAGCAAGTACAAGGCCGACCTCGACAAGCTCCGCCGCTTCGCGGCCGCGGCGCGCGTTCGCACGCTCGCTCAGTTCAACGCCGAGATGTTCTACCGATACCGGGAGTGGCTGATCGGCCGGAAGCACAAGCAGGGCGTGGCCTACGCCCCCAAGTCCGTCTACGCGACGCTGACGCTCGCCAAGCAGTTGTGCAAATGGGCGTGGCAGCAGCAGATCACGTCGACGTACCTGTTGGTGGGCGTGCCCTTGCCGACCGCGAAGGCCCGGCCGCAACCATGCTTCACCACCACGCAGGTCGAATCGCTGATCGAGAAGGCCGAGGGAACGAGCAAGGCCGCGATCGCGATCCTCGCTTACTCCGGGATGCGGATCGGGGAACTCGAACAGCTCCTCTGGCAGGATGTACGGCTGGATCGCGGATCGCTGGGCATGTTCCACATCCGCCGGGGCGGGTCGAACGGCGGGACCAAGGACAAGGACGAGCGCTTCGTGCCCATCCACCCTCGCATCCGCCCGATGATCGAGGCGCTGCCCCGAAGCGGCGAGCTGGTCCTGCCGGGAGTCACGGAGCGACGCCTGCTCGATACGCTCAAGCGGCTCTGCAGGGGATGTGGATTCGGCGCGTCGTTCAAGCTGCACTCCTTCCGCCACCATTTCGCCTCGATGTGCGCCAACCACTCGGTGGCGTACCGCAAGGCCCTCGCCTGGCTCGGCCACTCCTCTTCGGACATCCTCGATCTCTACTACCACCTGCACGATGACGAGTCGGAGTCGGCGATGATGGCCCTGGCCGACTCGCGCCACAGGAACGGCCGGTAGCGGGTCGCTCGAATCGCTCCATCACGCACGGCTCCCACTCCGCCGCTCACCGCAAGCTTGGCGCGTGTGCTCTGCATCCACCCAGACCATCGGGCGGAACCCCGCGGGCCTGCGCCGGCCAAGGCCCGCGGGGTTCCGCGTCGTCGCGCGATGAGCATGGAGGAAGTCTTCGTTCTCTTCTTTGCGACATTGCCGATGCGAGCGAGCGATTCCGCACTTCAGGGTTGGGACGAAGATCGTTTTTCTCGAACCAAACAGTGCATATCAAGTCACACCTTCATACGCCCGCACCTCGCTCGCATGTCCGCGTATGCCGCGAAACCGAGTCCGCGAAAAAGACCGCCCCGCGCCGGGAACAGCACCTTGGATCACCCCCGCGAGTTGGTCTATCTCGCCGGGCATGAAGTTAGCCGACTATCTCCACACCGCCCGGATCACGCCAGCGAAGTTGCGGCGCGACCTTGGCATCCGAGGCCGTTCCACGGTGACGCGCTGGCTCACCGGCGAGCGGATTCCCAGCCACCAGATGATCCATCGGCTCACGCTCTACACCAAGGGCGCGGTGCAGCTGGTGGACTATCTCGACCGCCGCACGCTGCCGCGCTGCGCGACGGTGGTCACGCTCCCCGAAGGGCGACGCAAGATCGTCCTCCCGTGGAGCAACCGCGACGCGGAACTCGACGCGTGCCTGGCGGCGCTCGAAGACGAGGAACGCGAGGCCGACGCGCACAGCCCGCCGATCCAGCGGGCCTTGGCGACCCTCGGCCCCCGCGCCAAGCCCGATCGTGAGGGGTTGTTCATCGTCGATGGCCGCCCCATCGACGCCCGCGGCCTCATCGTCGCCGCGAACAAGCAGCTCGCCGCCTGGGGGCAGGAACTGATCCAGTATCCCGGCCTGCCCGCGGTTCAGGGCACCGCAGGGAGCCGCCGATGAGTGGAGCGGCAAATGGAAACGTCAGCGTGGAAATGAACGCGCGCGCGGATTCCGCGCCACAGGGGGACCAGAATCGCCCCGCCGCGCGAGAAACCATCTTGCCAATCGAGCACGATCCTGCGCGTCATGCGTTCCCAAGGCTGCTGACCTTGACCGAAGCGGCGCGATTGCTCCGGGTGCATCCCAACACGCTCAAGGCGCAGCGCCGCCTCGGGAGGCTCGCGGTCGTGCGGATCGGCCGCCGGGTCCTCATCGATCCATCCGATCTGAACAGCTACATCGACTCGCAGCGTGAGGCGCCATGCGTAAGAACAGACTCTTTGAATACCGGGGCCACTGGCTCGTGCAACGATCCGACACCCCCCATCTCTCCATCTACTGGTGCCGACCGGGGACACGACGCGTCGAGCGCCGCAGCACGGGCACGGGCGATCTTGACGAGGCTAAACGCAAGCTGATCGAGTTCGCCGGTGGTCCAGGACCCATCGCCGCGGTCGCGGCGCCTTCGTCCACGCTTGTGAAACGCGAGGTTCCGGTGCTCGATCTCTTGACCGACTACCTGCTCTCCCTGGGCAAGGACAGGCCGTCCTACGTGCGGACCAGGCTCGCCCTGGCGCACTGGTTGTCGTTCTTGGAGTCGGTGAATGTGGTGTACGCCTCCGAGCTGACGCTCGACGTTCAGGAACGGTACATCGCGTTCCGCCGCGCGGGCCGCTGCAAGAGCGGCGTCAAGGCGGCCAACGGGACGCTGCGGCGCGAGCTTGGCATCCTGCGGGCGGCCTTGCGCCGAGGGTGGCGACGCGGGATCATCGCGTCCATGCCGTTTGTCGCCAGCGTGCCCAGCCCGCCGCCGCGCGATCGGTTCCTGACCTCGCAGGAAGCCCAGCGGCTGATCGCGGCGTGCGAGCCGGGCTATGTCCGGCTGTTCGTGCAGCTCGCCCTGCTCACGCTGCAGCGGCCCAAGGCGATCTTCTCGCTCCGCCTCGAACAGGTTGACCTCGTCAACCACCGCGTCAACTTCCTGCCCGAAGGCGCCATCCAGACCAACAAGCGCCGCCCGATGATCCCGATCAGCCGCTCGCTCCGTCCGCTGTTGGAGAGCGCGATCCGCGCCTCGCGGAGCGGCTACATCATCGAGAAGGACGGGCTGCCGCTCAAGAGCATGCGAAAAGCCTTCGCCACCGCGGTGCGCAAGGCGGGCCTGCCCCCGGAAACCACGCCCTACGTGCTCCGTCACACCGGCGCGACGCTGCTGGCCGCGGCGGGGGTTCCGATGCACCAGATCGCCTCGATGCTGGGCCACACCACCCAGCACACGACCGAGATTTATGCCAAGCGAAGGCCGGAGTTCCTGCTAGAGGCGGTTGGCACGCTGGACGGACTCTTCGGCGCCCAACCCATTGAAAAGGCGATCAATTCGGCTGCGCGCCAGAGCGTGCCAGTGCGCGCCAAAGTCAGTGGGGTTTGGCGGCGGCTGCCGCCGCGCGCAAATGGCGGCCAGCCGCGGCCCAGAGCCTGGCGGACCCGGGCAGATTCGAACTGCCGGCCTTTGCCTTCGGAGGACGCTTCGCGGAGACATGAAGAGCGCCTGATGGACGCAGAAGACCAGAGAGCAACACCCAGCGCCGCCAAGGTGTTCTAACCTCTGACACGGGTAGGGAAGTGGGTGGATGATGTGCGCCGCAGGGCGGACAGCGAGCAACCTATCGACGCCGTTCCTCGCCGTCGACGCTGCACGGGAGAGGCGGAGGAATCGACCTGTACAGCGTTCTTGCAAACTGATACACTGCCTGCCGTGGCCAAGCGAGCACATTCCCAACTTGCACCGACATTGGCAAACGACTACCCGATTCGCCTGTCCGTGCTCACGCCGTCCCAAGTTGTCCAGCACTTCAGCGCGGATGAGTGGGAGGCGTTTGTGCTTGAAGCGATTGGCGCGTCGGAACCCAAATACTCGCGTATCGAGCGTCGCGGCGGCGCCGGAGATCAGGGGCGAGATGTCATTGCATGTACCGCTGATACACCGCAAGCGGGGCCGTTCGATATTTACCAATGCAAGGCGTATGGGAAACCTCTCGGCCTGAGCGATGTCTGGACCGAACTTGGAAAACTGTGCGTGTTCACGCATCGCGGTGACTACCCGATGCCCCGCCGCTACCGCTTTGCGGCTCCACATGGTGTCACTACGCCACTGGGCAATTTACTGGACAATCCAGTTGAACTCAGAAAAAAGGTGATTGAACACTGGACCGGCCAGTGTGAGTCCAGGGTCTCCCAAGGCCAGAGATTTCCACTCGCAGGAGCGCTCAAGGCCTGCGTGGAAGAGTTCAACTTCGGCATCGTGCATTACAGCCCAATCAACGAGCTGCTCGACCTTCACAAGAAAACACCGCATTGGTCAACTCGCTTCAAGCGGGACTACCCGGTCCGGCCAAAGGCCGACGCGCCGCCGCCCGATCTGCAACCGCATGAAATGCGGTATGTGCGTCAACTGCTGGACGCCTACGGACAGCACGTTGGAACCACTTTAGCCGACGTTTCCGCCCTCGGTTCCAATCAAACACTGTCCCAGCACTTCCACGGCTGTCGAACCGACTTCTTCATGGCCGATGGTCTCAACAGGTTTTATAGGGATCAGTTCCCGGAAGGGGCATTCGAGCACGTCAAAGAACAGGTCGAGCAAGGAGTTCGAAACACGGTCCTCGCGCCGCACCAGAGCGGGTTTCACCGAGTCTGCGCGACGTTGAGCCAAGCCGCAGGCCTTGCGCTCGCCCAGACCGAGTATGTGTACTGCGTACAACCGGGCGACAAGTCTGGCCTCTGCCACCATCTCGCCAACGATGACAAACTCAAGTGGGTACAGCCGTGAGCATTCCACACTTCTCACCGGACGCTTGGCGGTACATTTTCAATACGCCGCTGGAATGTGGCCTGCGCTGTGTCTCGCTGCTCTTGGCGGCGTACCCCACGCCGTGCGATCTCCAGCGGCTTGTTCAGTATGAGTACCTCCTCGTACACTCCGGCGATGTGCCACAGGGGCCGCCGAGTCTCCACCCGGCTTCTCCGCACCGTTCTGGCGAACTGCTGGTTCGGCGGGCGCTGATCGAGCGCGGCATCCTGTTCATGATGTCGAGACACGTCGTTTGCCGCGACCTCTCGCCGCAAGGCATCGGCTACCTTGCCGGGGACATGGCCCTTCCGCTATTTGACTCGCTCGAATCGCCCTACACTCGCACCCTCCGCGAGCGGGCCGTATGGGTTGGCGAACGGTTTGGAAGCATGAGCGGTGAATCACTGGACCGCTTTATGCAAGACAATTGGTCCAACTGGGGAGCCGAGTTCACCCGTGAGGCGTTCGTGCGTGGGGGGGGACAATGAGCCCAACGGGTTTCACCATCGCCAAGGTCGTTGTTCAGGGTGCGGGCAAGGCCGACGCAGTCTTGGAGTTTGGGCCGGGATTGAACGTGGTTGCGGGTGCGTCAAACACGGGCAAAACCTATGCATGGCAGCTCATCGATTTCATGCTCGGAGCCTCGAAGCCGCCGAAGAGCGTTCCGCCTGGCACTGGTTACTCCCATTCGATGATTGAAGTCAGCCCCCGCGCCGGCGGATCGCTCACGCTCCAGCGAGCCTTGGCAGGCGGTGGTGCAACCGCGTACGCAGTGCCGATCGAGGCTATCGCTGACGAAACCCCGTTTGAGACTCTCGGCGAGCAACACTCGGCACAGAACCCACTCACGATCTCTGGGCGTCTGTTGGCGATGTCTAACCTGGCTGGCAAGCAAATACGCAAGAACCAAGACGGCGTGAAGCGATCACTGTCGTTCCGGGATGTGGCGTGGCTGGCCTTCGTTGACGAAGAGCGAATCATCGCTGAGCGTTCCCCTGCGCTGTCGGAAATGCCAACGGCTCACACTGAGAAGAAGTCGGCGTTTTGGCTCTTCCTTACCGGCTCGGATGACTCCGCCATTGTGACTCAGGAAGCACCCAAGGACCGCAAGCGTCGCTTGGCTGCGGAAATGTCGATCCTTGCGGATTTGCTTAACAACCGGGAGGCTCGGTTCAAGACATTTGAGGTCGACACTTCGCAGCTGGTCGATCAGCAAGTGCGACTGGCCCGAGCGGTCGAGGCGGCAACCGGCCTTGTTGCTGCTCGGCAAAGCGAACTTGATAGCGCGGCCGCAACCCGTGATGTGGCGTGGGAAGCGATTCAGGCGCTCAGATCAAAACACCTGTTCGTCACCGAGCAGTTGAGCAGATTGGAACTCTTAGATCGCCACTACGCGGCGGACAAGGCGCGCCTCGAATCCTCGCTGGAGGCTGGGAAGTTCTTTGAGCAGTTGCCAAGTGGCGAATGCCCCGTGTGTGGCCATCTTTCGGCGGATTCTGACGAATCCGGTGAGAGTGACCAGCGCCTGCGAGAGTTCCAGGCGGCATGTACTGCGGAGCTTGACAAGATCACCATGCTTGTCCGCGACCTCGGCATCGCACTGTCCGTCATGCGGAGCGAGAAGCAGGGCTATGAGCAAGAGCAGTCCAAGCGGCAGGCGACACTCGACCAGGCGAACGCGGCGATAGCCGGATTGCTGAATCGAAAGGTCAGGGCTGCCAATGAGGAGCTGTCCCAACTGCTGTCCCAGCAGGCCCGGCTTGCCGAGGCAGCACACACAGCCAACGAGGTCATGGATCTTCGCACTCGCTATTCCAACGCCGAACAACTAAGCAAAGCCAAGACCCCGAAGTCCAAGTTCACCCCCAAGGTCGGTGCCGCTGGCACGGCGGAGTTCTGCAGAGTCGTTGAGGCGACGTTGCGGGCGTGGAAGTTCCCGGTCGAAGGCAACGTGTCGTGGGCAGACACGGAGTTCGATTTGGTGATCGGGAGCGAGAATCGCGGAAGCATGGGCAAGGGCTACAGGGCCGTAACGCACGCGGCGTTCACGGTCGCTCTCATGCGGTACTGTCGGCAGAAGGGCTTGCCGCACCCCGGAGTCGTGGCAATTGACTCGCCGCTCAATCCCTTCAAGGGTGCGGACCAAGACAGTGCCGAGCGCGTCAACACGGAGGTTCAAGAGGCGTTCTACGCGGACTTGGCCGCCGACAAGTCCGGCGATCAGATCATCGTGTTTGAGAACACCGAACCGCCCACTGCTCTGCGGAACAAGATACGGTACACGCACTTCTCTGGCAATCCGACCAAGCCGAGAGCGGGCTTTTTCCCCGTACCTATCTAGCAGGCCGCCAAGCAGATCAACTCCGAGAACCGCGCCGCCCTCACGACCCACCTGCGCCGCTCGTGCGTCGCTTGCAGGCGTCCGCCGTCGTCAGTAATGCCGAGAAGGCCGCGCTGGGTATCGCGGTCGCCCACAGCAGCCCGGGCCCATGGGTCCGCCGACCACCGCGCCCACCGGCGAGGGCATTCTCCGCTTCGTCGCCGTCAACACCAGCGCATCGTTCGTGCTCAACTACCCGTTGTCGGATGGCGGCAGAACCGCGTATTACCGGATGCGCTGGGTCTCACTCACCGGCGAACGCGGACCGTGGGACGAGCAGTCACAGTCGACGATCGCGGCTTGATTCCAGGATGAGGTGGCGGGCGTCCTTGGGCCGTTGATTGCCCTGGACGCCCGCCGCTTGTGGTTCGCAGTGCTGAGAAAGTCACCAGCCGCGGGCGCGATCTTGCTCGGCGCGGAGACGATCGGCTACTTCGTTCTGCCGCCGCATCCGCTCGTGCGCCTCACGATCGAGAGCCTGCTGGCGGTAGTAGTCCTGATCCACCTGATGCTGCGGTCGCGGTGCGTCGGTCGGGCGAGTCGAATCGTGCTGACCCCAGTTCGTCGAGTTGTTGGCCATGATGGGCCTCCTTTCTACAGATACAGACGCGGCTCGCCACGGAGGTTTTCAGCATGTGGCGCGAGATGACAGCGCCGATCGCGTCCCGACGCGGGAGGCGCGGTCCTTAGCTCTGCTAAGGGAAGACGCCTGAAAGGACCTGCTCGTATCGGTGGCGTGAATCGCCCCTCTCTCCGACGTTGAAAAAAACTCTCGCCGCCGATGGCTCGCGAGGGTGCAGCCATCCGCTGAGGAACGGAACGGCCCGACCCAGCTGGCAGAGCCCGCGATATTCAAAGCTGGCGGAGGCGGGTCAGCCCCCGGCGTGCCACTCGTGGTCATGGAATGTCCCGCCGCCATCGCCGCTGTCGGCTGTTCGGTAGCTGTAACCACGAACCACGATGGCCGCAGTTTCGATGGTGTAGTGGATCACAAAGCGGAGGGTGCGGAGCGTGAGGATGTCGGGTTGCAGACCGCAGGCTCGATCGGACTCGTGCTCGATCACGGCTTGATGCGAGCGGGCTCGTATCGCGGCTTCGGTGGCTTGCCGGAGAAAGTTGGGGGCGAGCTTCATCGCGAGAGCCCATTGATCGAACGAGTCTTCAAGACCAGTGTGATAGATGATGGGCAATTTGGCGGCGGGACGGAGGTGCATGGATCGGCTCCTTTGTCGAGGTTGATGACCCCTCGTTCGAACGGGCCGAGGAGCGGAGCAGGTCAAGCGATCGCCGCCCCGAGCGAAGGCCGCACGGCCGAGCCGGGGTCTGCCGTCTGCAGCCCGACCGGCCCCCGGGCGGGCGAAGATGGACGGCCGCTTGACGGGCGAGCATCCAAGGTCAGAACCGAGGGTCATCAACCTTGAAGCGACCCCGCGCTGTTCGCGCCGCGGCCAAGCCCGTGCAATTCTGGCTGGAGTCGGCGCACGCGCGAAGGACCGGGATTGCTCCGCGGGCTGGCCGAACCACACGAGCCGTCAGGCCGCGGTGCTGGCCTGGTGGGAAAACCAAGCCCGCTCGATCCGGCGTCGGGCGTACTCGAAGTAGACGGGGTCCTGCTCGATGCCGATGAAGCGTCGACCGGACTGGATCGCGGCGACGCCGGTGGTGCCGCTGCCCATGAACGGATCGCACAAGGTGGCGGCGCCGGTGAGGCCGCACACCTGCCGCACCTGCGTTACCGACTTGGGAGCCGGCACCGGGTTCGCCGGGTCGTATCCCTCCCAGCCCGAGAAGTCGGTCAGCAGCCAATCGGCCGAGAGCGGATGCTCGACGCCCCAGTAGACGATCGGGTCCCACGCATAGGAGCGGCGGCGGTGCGGCGGGAACTTCTTGCACGCGGCCAGCACGCGGTATCCCTTGGGGAAGTAGCGGTGCCATTGGCTCAGGCGGGTCGGGCTCTGCCAAAGGAAGCAGGGTCCGTTGCGAGTCACGCGAAGCAGCTCGGGAACAAGACGAGTCATCAGGCCGTGGTACCTTGCGGGGGCGTCGTCAAAGCTGCGATAGGCAAAGCCGATGCCGTACGGCGGATCGGTCACAACGGCGTCGACCGAAGTCAGGGTGGGCAGGACGTCGAAGCAATCGCCGTGATAGAGCGTGGCGGGCCCGATGGTTACGCACTTCGGGGTAGTCGGGAAAGCAGGAGCGAGGCCAGCCGAGCCGGACTGTCGCCGGCGGCGATTCGCAAAGAACGGGTTGATGGGATGGGTCATGGTGATTCCTCCATGGGTTGCTCGGTCCGCCCGGTGCGGCCCGAATGGCCACGCCGTCAAAGCCGCGCGAGCCGGAACCCGAAGGGCGAGCGTGCGAAGCAGTCAACGAAGAATCTTGGGGGGACCGCCCTCGTGGGGCGGGGGTGCCAAGATTGTTCTTGAGTGTGACGGCGGCGGCTTTTGCGTGCCATCATCCGGGCCGCGGGCGGGATCGTGCAACGAGGAATCGCACGACCGGCGATCGACCGTGCGAGCGTGACGGCGGCCAAGCTCAGCCCGTGATGACCGACTCCCACACGGGTGCGAGTCGATAGAGGCGATTGCGCCGCGAGGGGTCACGAACGATGAGAAAGCCCGACGCGATCCACTCGGCACAGAGCGGACGCACGGTGCGGGGGCTCAGGCCAAGCTCTTGGGCAAGTTCGGCGGTGCTGGCGCTGCCCTGACGCCGGAAGAGGTCGAGCACCTGGCGTTGCTTGGGATCGAGCTCGCGGAGCAACGATGACCGATCGGATGCCCCACGTTTGGCGGCGGCGCTCGCCTTCACGCGCACCTTGGCGAAGGCGTCGGCCATGCCGGTGAGGAAGTACGTCAGGAACGGCGTGATGTCCGCCTCGGCCCGTCCCATGTAGTAATTGTGCGAGGGGCCTATGCTGAGCGCGGCGTAGTAACCAGCAAGATCGCGGGCGTAGTACTCTTCGAGCGAGTAGATGCCCTTGAGCCCGTAGCCCTGCTGCTGCAGGATCAGCGTCGTGAGCAGCCGGGCGGTGCGGCCATTGCCGTCGTAGTACGGATGGATGGTGGCGGACTGATCGTGAGCGGCGGCGGCAACAAGCGGCACGGGCAGTTCGCGGGACTCGCACTGAACCTTGATCCAGTCGAGCAGGTGCTTCATGAGGACAGGAACGTCTTGGGCTTCGGGTGGCAGATACACGATGGCGCCGGTGCCGCTGTCGCGGATGACGTTCTGGCCATCGCGATAGGGCGTCGGCGTTGGCCGACCGTCGAGCACGAGCCCGTGCAGCCGCTGGATGTTGGCCTCGGCGAAGGGGGCGCGTGATGCGATGAGCGTTTCGAGATACTCGATCGCGGCGTAGTAGTGATGGACTTCGATCTCGTCGCGTTCACGACCGGGAAAGCGGGCACCGGAGAGCGCCTGCTGCACTTGGGCTTCGGTGAGGCGATTGCCCTCGATCTGCGTCGAGTAGTGGGTGGACAGCAGCCGCGCCGTCGCTCGCAGGCTGGCGAGCATGGGTACGTCGATGGGCAGTTCGGCCACGGCTTGGCGATCGGCTTCGATGGCCATGAGGGCCGTGGTCATGGCCGGGGTGATCTGAAAGACGGGCTTGAACATGAGGCCGATCATACTCCTTACGACGTTGAATGTCAATTGATACGCTGATGACTGCCGCATGAATGGCGATTGAAGAAGCGTCGCCACGCTGGCAACGGCATCCGCTCCGCATGTGGAAAGACGGCGGAGGGTCGCGAGCCATCCGCCGGCTGGAGTCTGTCATACGACGAAGAGATCGTCGGCGATGATTTCGATGGTGTCCCAAGTGACTCCGACACTGGCATCGTGGCACTTCTTGCAGGCTTGCAGCACAAGCCATGCCTGTTCGTTGGTGAGATCGGGACGAACTTCGTGGACATCTTCGATGCTCCAAACGATGGCGATCTGGTGCTGCGTAGCCAGCATCTCGTGGATGGCGGCGCTCGAAAGGCTCGCATCGGACTCGCGTTGGTCGGTCACATCAATCGGTACGACGACCTCGACTCCCGCCGGCAGCGGTGTGTCGCTGACCAGATAGCCGAGTCGGTTGACGCAGCGCCGACCACTCACGACACAGACTTTGCCGGTACCAGAGTCGATGAGCGTCCAGATGCAACGACTGTCTTGAGCGGAGACGAACTCCAGATCGGCGCCGTAGGTCTCGAAGAGGCAGCCATCCCCATCGCGACCGCTCCACGAGGCGAGAGGATTGAGGTGATTGGCACGCAGCGGGAAGAGGGCTTCGAACGCCTCGCCTGAAAGCGTGATGGATAGTTTGGTCATGGTGGTTCTCCTTGCTTGAGTGGTTGGTCTGAATGGGGTGCCGCCGCACGCGGCCGCCCCAATGGGAGGGGCGGGCCGAGCCCGCCCCGAGTTGGCTATGCGACCTCTGGCCCGGCGCTCTCGGTCGGCACGCGGAGCGTGAGGCGCCCGTCGAGCGGGACGACCTCGATCTGCACGTTGAAACCCCTGCCGTCGGCGTGCTGCCAGGCAGAGCCGATGCGGGTCCAGATCGCCTTCTTCCCCTCGCGATCGCGGACCTGGTAGGCAACGTGGCTCGGCGATTTCGAGGTTGCTTCGGTGGTGGTGGATGTTGTCATGGTGAGTCTCCTCTTCGATTTGCTCGGTCCGCCCGATGCGGCCCGAATGGCCACGCGGTCAAAGCCGCGGCCAGCCGGAACCCGAAGGGCGAGCACTCGCCGCGGTCAAGTGCAAAGTTGGGGGGACCGCCGTCGTGACGGCGGGGGAACCAACGCTTGTGCTTGACCGTTCCGGCGGCGGCTTTAGCGTCGCCATCAATTGGGCCGTGGGCAGGATCGAGAACGAAGAGGACTTCCCAGGCAATGCCGCGACCACCGGAGCCTCGGTGACGCCGAGAGCTGCGTTTGGTCAGGGGCGCAATGTGACGAAGAAGGTTATGGCCAGCTCGGCGGGCGCGCCGATCCGCCGATGGCGAAATGCGGTTCATGACGCCCAACCGGAACGCGAGTGGGCTGATCGCGCGGCTAGCGCGAGAGCTCGCGCTGCGGCGGGGACAAAGCCGGGGCGGGCTCGGCGTGCTCAACCTCGAACGCATGATCCTCACCTCCCAGCAGGCCGACGATCATCGTCGCCGCCGTGCGCTGGATGCGATCGAGCGAGGCCGCGAGCGTCTTTTCGTCGCCGTCGTAGAGGGTGATGTAGTCGCTGGCCGAGGTGGCCGGGTCGAGGCCAATCGCGGATGCGACCACAAAGGCGACCGCCTCGGCCTCGGTCTCACGAACCGTTCGCGAGGGAGGTCGGTCGTCCCCGCGGTGCAGAACCTCGTGCGCAAACTCGTGCACCAGCACCGCGAACTCCTCGGCCGGCGCCAAGCCCGAGCGTAGAGCGATCGCGCCGCCGCGAGAGACACCTGAGGCCCCCGGCGGGACATCGCCGTAGCTCAGCGAGATGCCCGCGGCATTCACGAGCTCCTTGAGCCGGACCAGGTGCGTGGAGGGGTCGCCCGAGTATCGGGTGGCCTCCGGCAATGGCTGGCCATCGGTCTGCGAGATGTCGAAGACATGCACCGCCCTGAAGCGGAGTATCGGCTTGGGTGGCTTTCCGTCACCCGGCGACTCCGCACCTTGGTCGGCCTTGCGGAAAGTCATCGGGGCGAGGATCACAATGCCCTTCTCACCCTTGCGGACCCAGCGGCCGAACTGCTTCCAGGTCTGGAAGCCCGCGACGTGGGTTGCGTCGGGGCGCTGGGTCACGATCAAGAGAATGTTGTTGATGCTGTAGCGATGGACCGTGGCGGCCGCTTTCAGATAGGCGACCAGCTGCTCGCTCCGACCGGCTTTGAGGGCGTCCGCGAGCGCGGCGATCGCGCCGCTCGCGATCTTCTTGGCTTCTTCCGAGTTCATCTCGACCGTGCCGGTCGACGGTTGGCCACGATATGCGTGGGCACCTTGGCGGGCTTGGTCCGCGACGAGGGCGCTACACACGGGGAGGGGACTGGCGGCTTGCCATTCTCCGGCTTGGCATGATTCGGCGACGTCGCCACAGCCGGTGTGTGAGACGGCACCGGGCTGGCCGTCGGCGCGGGCGACACCGGCGAGGGCGTGGGCGAAGGCGTTGGATTGATCGGTCCGCGCGGGGGCACCGTCGCGCTCGGCGCGGGCGACGCTTCGTTCGTGCGAGCCCCCTTGCCCGTGGGCTTGCTCTCGGTCTCGTGCAGGCGGTCGATCGCGGCCTGGAACAGCTCCATCAGTATGGCGGCGTCACGCGGGGAAAAACTCGCGCAGGGATACCAGTGCTCCTGCGGTCCGGTGGCGAGTCGTTCGATGGTCACGCGCCCGTTGGCCGGGGTGCGGTTCAGGTGGAGGCTGAGTCGGATCGTCCTGTTGGCGATCACGTCGGTCGGCTCGTTGGTTTTCATGAAGAGATCCTTGTGCTGGTTGATGGGGATGCCGCCGTGCGGCACCCCAACTCAACCACCGGGCCGCATTCGGCACAAGGAGGTCTGACCGATGGAGCCGTGCCATGTTATGTGGTGCATAGCGTGTGTCAGGCCATCGTCCGCACCTTGCGTCTCCCTCTCGGGTTCCCTTTGCGCTTCACTACCTCGCAATCGCGGCCACGCATGGTGTCGTCTGCTGCCCTCGCTGCTCAATATCGCGCCTGCTTAGCCTGATAGCACAAACCACTTGACAAGCTATCGGTTATGTGTTTTTATGGAAACAGCTGGGCCCCACCGACACTCTCCTTGACGTGCGGCGCAAAGGGCCCGTAGATCAAACAACTTGCCGCAATAGACATCTTTTTGTCTTATTGTTATCGGTATAGAGTGGAGTATACATGGGACACGTGACACATTGGCAGCCCGAGAATGAAGCGTTGATCGCTGCCATGCTTGCACAGCAGGACGAGCAGGTCGTTGCAGCCCTCAAGACGGGGGCCGATCCCAACATCTTCATCGGCGACTTACCGATCACATGTGCCCTAGCCGGCAAGCCCTGGGCCGTGCAGTCGATCGAGTACCTCACAAAGATCGGTTCGGACGATTGCTTCGCGCTAAACGGGCTGAACCCTCTCATGATCGCTTCGGCAGCAGGATCAGAACCCGGCACTATCGCCATATTTGATCGTCTCGTTGCTGCAGTCACTGCCAGATATGGCACGCAGAGTATCAGGGTGAACAATTGCGAAGGTGTTACCGCATTCGACTTTGCTCTACGCCATCTCAATCCGCATCAAATTCTGCGACTCAAAGAACTGGGAGCCGAGGCCACAAAGGTCAAACCCAATACGGTAAACTCACTGCTCCTGCTCAGCACCCTCGCAAAGCATCGCTGAGCCTATCTGGGGTGCTTGTTTCCTTCCTGTACGAGGCGCTTATCCCAAACACTCTGAGCTTCCTCTCTCGATACCTTCTGCGTCATTTGGAGCAGGTCCAAATACACGTCGATGATGCCTTGTCTGTCCGCCCAAGTGGGCTTCTCTTCTTGGGAGTCTCTCAGAGCAGCGTCTGCGAGCGGCCGAAACTCCTTCTCGGCACTCCCTCTTTCGTCGCGAAAGCCTTCCAAGATAATCAGAGCGCGAAGCCGACTTCTCGACCTCAGAGGAGCAGGCGACGTTTCGATTTGTCCATCCCATGCGAACCGAGCGATCGTCAGCTTGATCGCCGTATCGACCTCTGATCTGGCTTCCTCGAAACGGTTCAACAACCTGAGGGCCGATGCGCAACCAGCGTGTGCGTCGGCGAGCAGTTCCGAATCATCGCTCAGACTCTCGGGTTTGCGTTCGAGCCGATGCTCGATGCGAGTGATCACGTCACGGTACTGCTCATACGCTCTATTGTTCGCCTCCGTCGCTTTTTCATGTTCTTCCGACTCGGCAAATGCCCTGCCAAGGCCGAGCCAGTGTGCCGCCCGCAACCTCCGCGCGTTGGTAATGGCGAGGTCGTTGTATGGAATCAGGTTCTCGGCCATGCCGACCGCATGCTCCACGAGCAGCCGAGCCTTCTCCAAGCCCACCTCGCGATCAGTTTTGTCTTGCAGCGCGTGCTGGCGAGCCGCTCGTGCCTGGAGCAACAACGCCTGAACTGTGCGGTTGCCGTTCTCGCCGAAGAGGAGAAGGTTCCCCTGAACAACAGATTGTGCCAGCGGCAATGCCTCTTGGAATCGCTGCTGGTCGCACAAGAAGTTCACGCGCGAGTGCAAGATGGCGAGAGCCATCCCATCCATCAGGATGGCCTTGTCGATCGCCTCGGAGTAGAACTGCTCCGCTGCGTCGCTGCCTTTCAAGGCCGCGAGACATCGAGCACGCACCGCAGAAATACGTGCCTGCACGTCGATGGCGATCGGAACTGGCAGGCGTTGAGAGGTGATCTCCATCGAAGGCTTGACGAGATCCTCGGCGTCGTTCAAAAGCTTCTCCGCCAAGGCGCCATCACCGTCAAATCCTCTGTTCACATGGCAATCAGCGAGTTCGCAGAGCACAGCGGCTTGGCCAGCCCGATCATGCGGGGCCGAATCCTGAAGGATCGTGCGGGCGAGCGTCAGTTCACCATACGCATTTCCGATCAGTCCTTGACGCAACGCGCAACGCCCGATCCCGGCGTGCGCGGCGGCAGTGTCGGGTGTGCCCGCCACATTCTTACCCCCAAGGAGATCCAGCCAGGCCACGTACCACTCGGCCGCCGCGTCGTACATCTCGACTTGCTCTGCACGAATTGCAAGCCCGCGAACCACCAGAACCTTTTGACTCGCACTGAGTGAGTTCTGGTGCGACTCGTAGAAGCCGCGAAGGTCTTCCACGGCTTTTCTTGTCGATTCCCCCCCTGGCGTGAGCACCTGCCGAAACGGGTCGTCGGACTCGAGCAGCATTCCAAGAATGGACGCTGTGGTCTCGGCCTGCCGCGTCACAAGAGCATTTCGTTGGAACTCGAACACGGCCCTTGCTTGCGCGGCACGGGATTCTGCTCGCCAGAACACCACTCCTCCCACCGCTACCATCAGGAAGCAAGCTACGACACGAAGCAACATACCGCGCCGTTTCAACCTTCTGACCTGATCACGCCGGTATTGGAATTCGGGACTCTGTGAGCCACCCTCCTTGTCCGGGTCGTAGTCCTGCATCCAGGACGCCAGTTCGTCCCGCATGCTCGCCGCGCTCGCCGCGCGGAGTGCGGGGTTTGTCTCCGCCGCAAACCTGCAGATGCTCCAGAGCCGATCACGTGCGACTCGATTCGTGCCGCGAATTGCTTCCTTGACTTTGGTTGATGCGGGATCGACGGTTTGCGGTGCCGTCAGCAGGTCTATCAGCGTCACGCCGCAGGCATAGACATCCGACTTGGCCGTTGCATCATGTCCTTCAACAAGTTCCGGCGCCATATACCGACCAGTGCCGGGTATGCGGCCGCGAGACAATCGCTCTTCTGGTGAGCAATCGGGATCGAGGCTTAGGCCAAGGTCTACGATCCTCGGAATGCCGTCCAGACCGATCACGATGTTCGCCGGCTTGATGTCGCGATGATACAGGTTACGGTCGTGGAGCGATTGAAGACCGGCGAGGACCTGACTCATCATCTCGACACGCTCAGCGATGGAGAGAGATTGCGCGATCGCATATTTCACAAGTGACTCGCCTCTGATCAGGTCCATCACCAGATACGGACCGTGCTCACTTTCCTTGGCGTGCGTGACATATCTGACAACATTGGGATGAACGACGTTCTTGTGGAGCTGACACTCAATGTCGAAGCGTTTGTGCGGCTCGTCGTTGGGCTCTCCGACCTTGTTCAGCAGCTTGACGGCGCAGTTACCAATGGTGTGCTCGTCGATCGCCTCGTCACACCGCTCGGGCTTGTGCCCGGTCTCATCTGCAGACTCGCCGTTGTCAAAGGCTTCCCAGACTTGGCCCTGTCCACCCTCGCCAAGTTGTCGCACCAACTGGAATCGATTGTTTAGTATGGTGCCCGGCTTCGGCGCGTTCTTCACGGAAGCCGAGACGCCACGGGATTGGAGTTCAATTTCAACTCTTTGCACGAGTTCGCTGTCATGGTGGAGCAGCGCCTCGGCTCGAGAACGTCGCTCGGATGGCGGTTCGCACTGCACCAGATCGGCTACTTTCTCCACGAGGGATTGGAGCGCCGTTTTTAGCCAATCCGAGTAGCCACCGCAGTACGCGCCGATCACTCGTCTCGGGGGCTTGCGACCGTCCATAGCGAGTTTTGCGAGCCCCGCGCAGAATAATGTGCGATGCCAAGAGACACTGAGTGCCTTTTCGGTGCAAGCACGTAGTACTGCGTCTACGGCGTCCTCCGGTGGGCCCTGAAGTGCCTGCCTGACGACGTGTTCTGCGCGGTCCGTATTCATCGTGTTGTTCTTTCAAACAACTCTCTTATAAAACTTATCGCCACGCGGTTCAGGTGAGTAACACTTCCGACACTGAGGTTTAGAGACTTAGCTATTTGCGGCTCGGTCAGACCGGCGCACTTAAGCCTGAGCACGATGGCGGCCTCTGATGATTCTGACTGAAGAACTTTCAACGCCTCGTCCAAGCGTTGCGCGAGCTCGAAGCAGGCTTCGTCTTCGGCGTTTGCGAAGGCCTCAGAGTGTGAGACGCGAGTCCATCTTCTACCGCGCTTGAGAGTGTTCTTCCTTCGCCATTCATCTTGCAAGACATGTTTGGCGGCAACTACAAAGTGCCTGAGGTAGTTCTCCGCGGTCAATTCCGATCGTTCTCCCATAAGCCTGCACACCACCATACCGGCAAGTTCCGAAGTTCGGCTTACCTGACTCGAATGTCCCTTGCGCACTTGCCGGGCGATTTCCTGAAGCCGGGTGAACATTCGGGAGATCAGGTCGAGCTTTGCATCATTTCGCTTGGTGTTATCGTCGGTCATTTCTCGCTCCTCGGGGCGGATTGTATTCGGAGGTGCTTTTTTCGCACCGCGCGCACGATCTCGACCCGTTCGCGCGTTCCTTGGGGAGAGTCCGCCTTGGCTGTCCCAGCCGGATGATCCTGACAAGGAGCGTTCCGTGAGCAATTCAACGAAGATGGGCGACGAGCAGAAACTGAGGGGCCTGATCGAGAATGCCACAAGGATAGCGCGCACATCGGGCCTGACGGCGCTTGATGATGGGATGATTGCTTCAGTCTGCTGGGATATCCACCTGGCGTGCAGGCAGGGATTGATCGTAGCGGCGCCGGAAGCGTACATGAGACAGTGCTTGCGCAATGCAGCAATCACTGCTCATAGACAGGACGCTAGGTGGATGCGCGCACTTCAAGCACCAAGCGAAACCAGGGACGTTCCCGTCGCCCCATTCGAACAAGCAGCGAACCGAGAGATCGTCGAACTCGCTCAGTCGCTCCTTACACCAACTGAACAAGTGTTGTTCTGGCTCCTTCACGAAGTTGGTCTCACTCAGCATCAGGCAGCCGAGTGCTTGGGCGTTAAACCGCTCACGGTCCATCGCGCTCGATCGCGGGCAATTCGGCGTCTGCGGCGACGACTTGCCAGCGTCGCCTGAGCAACGAGTATCACCACGCCCTTGACCAAGTGGTGAACGCGTAGGCGGTCATGCGGTCAGCAGATCAGGAGCAATCCGAGCTTGAGACTGCTCGGGTTGCTCCTTTGATCCGGCCCGGGTCCGTGTGCCGCACCTGGCACACCTTGTGCAGTGCTACCACTCGGCTTCTTCCGAGAGTTCGGCTACACCAGGGTCCTTGGTATTGGTTGAAGAGGTGCTGCGCTCCGGCATAGAGCCCACGAGCAGACCACACACCTCCTCGTTTCAGGATGACTCGGAAGAGATCGGGTGGAACTATGCGTTCAGTGCGGTGACTGTTCAGCGCGGATGGAGCGCCACCCGCCGACAACCTTCGTGCTCATTCGGCGTTCGCATGGCATCGCTCACCCTTGATGGGCTGCCGGGGCTTGGCGGCTCGGCCTGCGTCCGCGGACAATGGCGGCCAGCAAAGCAAACGTGAGAGTCGCCGGCGCTGGGATGGCGGTCACCCGCAGGGTGAATTGGCCGGTTTGATCGGGAAGCCCATCGTGGAGGCTGTCATATCCCGCCACCAGGTCGGCGCCGTCCGATTCGGCCGCAAAGAACCCGAGATCGACGAGTTCCACCCGCTCGGTTCCATCCGCGGTGATCCAAGAGAGGGCGTTGGCCCCGGCGAGCGTGCTCGAATAGTCAAGACTGGCGATTGTGCCTGCGAACGGGTCAAGCTCTTGGTCGGTGTCTCCGACGCGGCCCACGCGAGAGCGGGCCGAGATGACCGGCGTGTGGTTGTTCCCGTCGGCAAACACATTGAATGCGTAGGGTCGGTGTTGGCTGTAGGCCGAAGCGGCGTGAAAGGTGAAGGCGTGGATGCCCGGCGCGAGATCGAGGAGTATCGAGGTCGAAGGCCCATCGCCTGAATTGACGGGTAGCCCTTGTTTGTAGAGATAGAGATTCCAAGCGCCGTCCGGGGCATGGGTGTTCCAGCCCGTTCCGTCATACCCCACGCCATTTCCAAGGCCGTGAAGGTTCAGCCCGCTGATCACCGCAGCGTTTGTCTGAGTCCCCGTGAGAATGGCCGCCAGCATCGACAGTGTCGACAGGGTCTTCATCGTCAATCTCCTTGATGAGCGTCCGCTCGACCAAGAGGACGACCCTGGAGTAATCGGATTTCACCTGATCTGGCTTTTTGGAGAGATTTCATGATGCAGGCGCTGTGGGGTCGCGAGGCAGTTTGGGAAATGCGCTTCCAATGGCGGGTCGAATCAGCCCCGAACTGCTTCATCGCTGGGTGCGATCGTCTCATCGGACCGGGCAGGCGCCAGATCCTGAGTCCCGCGCGAGTCCCAAATCGCCGCGCCAATATCACCCAAAATCGACAAACACCGAGAAGCGAGACTTGTCGTAAGTGTTTGTCGGATCAGTTGATGCGCCAGAACAAGCAAGAAACGACAAGGCTAGCGACCGTGCGTCATCGAATCCCCCCCTCTCCGCTTTGTTGGATGGCGCATTCTGCAAGCCCTGAAATTCCAGCACCTTGCGGCGCACGGCCCCGGTCCTTTTCGGGGCTGAGTCCCGGATGAGTCCCAAAATCGCCATTTTTTTGACTTCCTGGTGAGTCCCAAGGGGGTTCTCCCCCGTGCGGGACACTGCGTTTCTGGAGCCACCCGATCGGAGCGGCAACCGCCGCAGTTCCGTTTCATTCGGCCTGAGCAACCGCCCATTCGGTGTGGATGATGCCGGTCCGGATCACTTTGGATTCGAGCCCAAATGGTCGCGTAAGGCGGGCAACGCAGGCACGCTATTCCATTTTGCATGCTCCAGCCTCGCCCAGTCCCGCCATGCCCTCGTTTCGCCGCGCATGGCGATGGTGTCGAGCAGTGTCGGGGTGCGTTCATCGGTCTTGCTCGCGCGGACCTGGAGGCGGACCATGGCCTGGATGGTGGGGAGGTGCTCTGGGTAGACGTCGAGGGCCGCGGCGTAGGTTGCGAGGGCGTCGTCGTAGCGGCCGGCGAGCTCGAAGGTGAGCGCGAGGTTGTGGCGCGGGTCGGGGTGGCCGGGGAGGAGCTTGCGGGCCCACTCGAACTCGGCCGCGGCGTCGTAGAGCTTGCCCTGCGCCAGCAGGAGGGTGCCGAGGTTGTTGTGGGCCGCGCCGTGGTAGAGGTCGGCGGCGAGGGCGTCGCGGAGCAGTGACTCGGCTCTGGTTGGATCACGCTCGATGAGGTCGGCGGCCTGTTGATTGAGCGCTTCGGCGCGGGATGAGTCGCGAGCCTCGGCGGATTGGCCTGAGTACGGGGATGTTGGGCGGGTGGATGCGCAGCCTGTGAGCAGAGCGGCCAAGATTATGGTCAACAGCGTGCTCTGCATGACGTCGAGTGCAGTGCTGGTGGTGAAGGATCGCTTGGTCATGTCCCGCCTCCGAGGAGGTTGGCTTGCTTGGATGAATTCTGTTTCGCGTCGGAGTTTCCGTCGCTGAAGACCGCCTCGAGCGTGAGCGTCGCGCGGAGGCGCAGCTGTCGATCCTCGCCCGGCGCGGGCGCTTTTGCTACGGGCACGGCCGACAGGTCGATCGCGGTGATCACCCACGCGGGCTCGGCGGAGCGCCAGGTGTCGAGCACGCGGCCGAGCGATGGCAACGTGAGTCTTTCGAGCGACACGCGAGCGATCTGGCGTGTGCGCGTCAGGCCGCTCGCGCGCGGCAATTCGATAGGCGGCTCAGGAAGCACCGAGCCGAGAGTCTGCGACGGCAGGCCGCAGGAGGCCAGCACTGCTGTCATGCGTGACGTCAGATCGCCACTGGAACGTGGGAGCGTAGCGGTAGCGCGGCGGAGGGACGCGAGTTCGTCCGCCTGGGCGCGGCGGAGCAGGAGCGACTCGGCGGCGGCGCTCCGCTCTCGCCGGGCGGCGAGGTAGCCGGAGACTGACATGAACAGTGCGGCCACGCTGGCGAGGGCGATGATCGCCAGGAGGATGAGCGTGAGGGACATGGCACGGCGCGAGCGAACGCGGCCGTGTGAGCCGTGAAGGAGCCCACGACTCGCGTCGAAGACAACACTCGTCGTCGGCGTGGAAGAGCGGAGGTGCGAGCGCGGGGCATTCATGGCTCACCGCCCTTCGGAGCGTTGGGTGTGACCTGCCTCAGTTCAAGCGTCACGAGGCCGCCGTCGACTCCGCCCTGGGAGTTCGACTGCACACGGGGCTCGGCGCTTGTCCAGCCCGCGGGGGTCTTCCACGCGGCCAGGAACGACGCGGGGGCGCCGGGCGTGCGCACCGTGAGCGTCGAGGCGTCGGGCCGCACGCTGAACGACTGCGGGAGCGCGCCGGCCACGCTCGGCGCAGCATCACTCGGCCAAGCCCCGACGATCTCCGCCAAGGCTCGCGGCGCGTCGAACGATGGTGCCCGACCCGTCGGCGACGCGATCGCCCGCAGTTGCTCAAGCTCGCGCTCCAGCGCGATCACGTCCGGCACGCCGAAGCCCGACACCCGCGCGAGCACGGCCTGGGCGGCGGCGGTGTCGTCGCGCGCGGCTCGACGCAGCGACTCGGCCCGGCGCGAGAGATCGAGCGAGATGGCCACGCACGAGATCGCGATCGTGCCCAGCACGATCGCGGCGCGCCTGTGGCGGTGCGAGCGGATGGCGCGCGGCTCGAACTCGCCGGTCAGGAGATTCAGGCGCGACGGATCGGGCGCGTCCATTCCCTGCGGCGATACACACGCCGGGATCGCTTCAGGTGTGAGCATCAGCACGCCGGAATCGAGCGTGCGCAACTCTTCGCGCTCGATCATGCAAACGATGGAGCGGCTATCGCGGTCGTTGCCTCCGCTGACCGATGTGTGCGGGGCCAAGATCGCCACCGCGTGGAGTTGCTCCATCGGCGTGGGGATTTGATCGCGGGCCAGTTCGGTCGCGCCGGGAGACAGTACGCCGTCGCGGCGAATGATCCCCGGTGGGAGCGTGGCCCAGTAGAAGCGCTCGGTGGGCCAGGTCAGTGTTGATGATGCACGGCACGGCGCGGGCGGGTCCGCAAGAGCAATCGCGGCAGGTGTGGAACTCTTCATGGGCCGCCCCCGGCTCCACCCTTCAACGCCAGCGTGCGCAGGCCCACGCCGTCGCGGATCGCGACGCCGTGCGCGTCGATGCGTTCGATGGTGCGATCGCCGAGCGCGTCGCCCACCGCGACGACGCGCACGCGATCGGCCGCGGAGTCGTACAGGATGGCTTTGGTCGTGCCGCCTTCGTTGACGAGCCCGAGCAACTGCAGCGTCAACGGCGGCGGAGGCGGCGCAGGCTTCTCGCTCGCGGTCTTCGGCACTTCGGGGGCGACGGGCATCAGCCACATCGCGCGATCGAACGCGGCGAGGTTGAGGTGTGGTTGCTTGGTGGGGAGATCGGCCTCACCGGAACTCGGCATCGCGTCCGACGTCTTCGCTTCCGGATCGATTGAGGTGGCACTGTCTCCCATCGGCCACCACCTGGCGCTGACTGCGCCCAGCACCACCAGCGCACTCGTCCACAGCACGGCCCGGGTCTTGGCGACCTGGCGAGCCAGGGGATCGCGATGGGGCAATGGCACCTTCACGCGCGTACCTCCGAGGCAGGTGTTGGCGCAATTGTCTCTCCACGTACATCCGCGTGGTCAACGGGGTTGACCACGCCACCCGGAGCACTCGCGCTTGCCTCGCCTCTCCTCTGCGTTCCTCTGATCCCCTCTGAGTCCTCTGCGTTCTGCCTTTCTTCGCGTACATCAGACCGTGCAAACGCCGCCACATCTTCCTCGTCCACCGTCTCGATCACGCGCGTGACCTCGGCCCTGGTCGTCACGCCCCGCGCGATCAATTCCTGGCCCGCCTGCGCCAATGTCGTCATGCCGCGTGACACCGCGAGGGCCCTGATCTCGGGCGAGGACCTCCGCGATTCGATCAGGCCGCGGATGCTCGGGTCGATGGCGAGCAGCTCGAACACGCCCGTGCGCCCGCGGAAACCGGAGTGCAGGCACTCGGCGCAGCCCGCCCCCTCGCACGGCCGGTGCAGCGTCCGCACCAAGCGCTGCGCCAGCACGCCCGACAGCGACGACGCCACCAGGAATGGCTCGACACCAAGATCGATCAATCGCGCCACCGCGCTGGCGGCGTCGTTGGTGTGCAGCGTCGACAGCACCAGGTGCCCGGTCAGGCTCGCCTGCACCGCGATGCGGGCCGTCTCTTGGTCGCGCACTTCGCCGACCATGATCACGTCGGGGTCTTGACGCAGGGTGTGACGCAGCCCCGCGGCGAAGGTGACGCCCTTCTTGGGATCGACCTGCGTCTGGCTCACCGACAGCCCGGCGGTCGAGAGGTCGTACTCCACCGGGTCCTCGATGGTGAGGATGTTGAGCTCGCAGCCGCGCGCGGTTGCCGCGGCGTGGCTGGCGCTGATCCACGAGAGCGTGGTGTAGAGCGTGGTGGTCTTGCCGCTCCCGGTCGGACCGGTGGAGAGGAGCGTGCCGCTGGCGCGCGACGCGATCTGCAGGTAGCGCCGCTCCAGTTCCGGCGGCATGCCGAGCGCCGCGAACGAGAGCGTGCGCGCCGAGCGCTCCGGGTCGAGCAGGCGGATCACGACCCGCTCGCCGTAGGTCGAGGGGAGGGTGCTGACGCGGAGGTCCACGCGCCGGCCGGTGGTGCCGAGCGTGACCGCGGCCCGGCCGTCCTGGGGGGCGCGCCGCTCGGCGACATCCAACCGCGCGATCACCTTGATGCGCGTGATGATCGCCAGCGCGAGCGTTGAGCCCGCGGCCAGCTCGCGCACCGTGTGCAGCACGCCGTCCATGCGATAGCGGACCAGCACGCACCCCTGGATCGGCTGGATGTGGACATCGCTGGCGCCGCGCCGGATCGCCTCGAAGAGAACGAGATCGACCAGGCGAACGACGGCCGCCTTGCCCGAGGTGTCGAGCAGGTCGGCGTCGCGGCGGGACTCGTCCAGGGAGCGAGTCAATTCCACGTCGAGCTGGGTGGACCAGAGCGATGATCCCAGACCCGAGCCCAGACCCGAGCCCGGTCCAGTTCCAAGCCCACGCGACATGACACTCGCATCGCCCACGAGGATGGGCGTTGACGGCGTCGGCCCATCGGGACCGAGTTCTGAATGGCCCCGCGTGCGCTCCTCTTCCCGTTCCTCGGCCGCGCCGGCGTACGCCCGATCGATCGCCTCCGCCAGCGCCACGTCGTCGACGTGCTCGCTCGCGCAGGCTCGTTTCATCGCCACGCCGACATTGAAGACCGCGACCGGGCTGGTGGTCGAGCCCACGGCCAGTCGGGCCGGGCCATCTCCAGTACTTTCAAGCCCCAGCAGCAGGTGCCGGCGTGCGAAGTCGTAGGGGATCAGCCGCAGGAACTCGCGAGAGGGCCTGTCGATCGCGCACCTCTCCGGCGAGGAGAGCCTCGCGCCCTGCACTGCATCACCTGTTCGTATCTCGCCGATCGGCGAAACTCTTTCTCCCGACGTCGCCTCCGCGCCGAGCGGCTTCACTTCGGCCACATGTGCCTCCGAAATGGCGCCGGCGCGTTCCGTCACCGGATCACCCGCGCCTTCACCTCGGGGAACCCGTCGTCAACGTGCATCGCCGCGCTGGTCTGGTCGCTCAGGTACTTCAGGTCCTCGAAGTCCGTGCTCCGCAGCACCGTCGCCTTGATGAAGACGTAGAAGCGCGTCTTGCCGCTTCCCTTGTTCCGCGACTTGAAGAGTTCGCCGATCAGCGGCACCTCGCCGAGCAAGGGCACACGCGACTCTCCCTCCGTGCTCGTTACCAGCTCCAGCCCACCCACCGCCACCACATGCCCGTCCGGGATCGTCGCCACGCTGTCGACGCTGTTCTCCTGCTTGGGCGGCGGGAGCCCCGCGGCCGAACTCGAGCCTACGAAGCTCGACAGCTC
>JADYYE010000090.1 GCA_020853815.1 Phycisphaerales bacterium | reverse complement strand
GCGCCGCCGAGTTCCTCGTCGGTGACTTCCTGGCCGATGGCGGCCTTGACGAGCGCCGGGCCGGCGAGGTACAGCCCGCTCCCCTCGGTCATGAGGAGAGTGTCGCACAGCACGGGGAGATACCCGCCGCCGGCGACGCAGAAGCCCATGATGGCCGCGATCTGCGGGATTCCGTCGGCGCTGATGACGGCGTTGTTGCGGAAGATGCGCCCGAAGTCGTCGGTGTCGGGGAAGACGTCTTCCTGGAGCGGGAGGAAGACGCCCGCGGAGTCAACGAGGTAGATGAGCGGGAGGCGGGCCATCATCGCGATGGTCTGGGCGCGGATGATCTTCTTGCAGGTCATCGGGAAGAACGCGCCGGCTTTGACGGTGGCGTCGTTGGCGATGATCATGTGCGGCCGGCCGTGGATCGTGCCGATGCCGGTGACGACGCCGGCGGCGGGCGCTCCGCCGTGCTCCTTGTACATGTGGTGGGCGGCCCAGAGACCGAGTTCCTGGAAGGAAGGCAATGGGCCATGGGCAGTGGGCAATGGGGAAGAAGAGCCGGGAGAAGGGTCTTTCACTGAGGCCTGCTGCCCAATCCCCGATGTCTGGTCCACCAGCAGCGCGATGCGTTCGCGGGCGGTGAGGCGGCCTTTCTCGTGCTGACGCTCGATGGCCTTGGCCCCGCCGCCCTGGCGGAGGTGGGACTCGGTCGCCATGTATTCGGCGGTGAGAGCGCGAAGATCGGGGCTGGAGCTGGACGCGTGGGCTTTGTGAGTCATGGAGGGGGAGGGTAGGTCGCTACGGATTCAACAGGAGTTTGCGGAGCACGCCGGCGAGCCACTGGCGGCGGGTGTCGGACAGGAAGATGCCAACCTTAATGTCCCTGTCCGCGGTCAACACGATCCGCGTCTGAGGCTGCCCATTGACCTGGTACGTCGAGTCCCTCACCAGTATCGAAGTGACCTTAGCAGGGTCAAAGGACCTGCGCCAACCGATGGGGCCGACGCCGCTGAACACTGATGCCTCGTGGCCTCGAAGCGAAACTTCCACGTGTCCCACCGTCATGAAGACCGTGGCGAGAATCATCCCCGCGCCGATCATCACAAAGGGCGTGATGAACAATAACATGAAGATCGTCATACCCCAGCTCATTCCGGCCACAGTGGTTGACGTTCCGGGCCCGTGAACAGGGGTCGAGCCCCCGATCGGATACCATGAAGGCAGCGTCCCAACGAGGTGCGTGTAGAGCGAGCCAATCAGCATAGCGAGAAACACGGACACGATGCTGTTCCAAAACACAGCCATCACACCGAGGCCTAGCGCCGACATTGATCGCGATGTTGCACCGATAAGAGTCGTGCTGCCCAGGTCACGAATCCAGCAGCCTGGCGGCGGTTCGAGCCCCGCGGCGCGGTCTGCGCCCTCATCCTCCAGGCTCCGCGCTAGTTCCGACAATCGCCAGACCTTGCCGCACTCGCGACAGATGGCGACCCCTTCGGTGACGTTGGTGTCGTCCGAAGCGATCGGCCGGTGACATGCGGGGCATGCGATGCTCACGTCGGCATCATATCAGAGGGATCATTCAATCGAGAGTATCGGATGGGAGGCATGTTCATCGCGCCAAGTGTTCTATCGCCTCTTGCGTCGCGGGGAGAACCGTCCACTCAAGGTCGCCCAGGGAGAGGAGATAGCCGACCTGGGCCAAGGCCGCGAGGACCGGGAGGAGCGAGGCGAGGATGGACCAGCAGGCGAGTCGGCGGCCCGCGACGTGGTTGCGTCGCCCGATGAACTCGCAGACGCAGACGACCAGCGCGACGGTGATGAACTTGAGCCCGATGAGTCCCCAGGTGCCGAACTGCGTGATGGACCACTGGGCGAAGGTGTTGGCCTCGCGCATGCCGAGGTGGGAAAGGACGAAAACCGTGACCATGATGTCGAGGGATGAGGCGAAGACGTACCAGACGTACTGGTTTGGATAAAGGACCGGGCGCTGGGCGAGGACCTGTGCCATGTTTGATCAAACTGCGTGGGTCAAATCGTACAGGTTTCTGGGAATGGCGGTGGCGGGGTTTCGGTGGGGCGCGTTATGCTGGCGCAGGCGGGCTCGGGGGCTCTGATGGATGGAACCATGAGGGGCCTTCGGGCGCGGGCGTGAGTGAGAGACCCATCGGGATGATTCTCCCGCCTCGGAGAGGCGGGCCACCAGGAAGCGGGCCACCAGGAACGAGGACTGACCATGAGCGTGAATTCATCGAGCGTCAATCGTCGGGAGTTTGTGAAGGCGACGGGTGTGGTGGCCGCGGCGGCCACGGTCGCGGCGACGGGTCGGAACTGGGCGTGGGCGGGCGGATCGGACACGATCCGGATCGGCGTGATCGGGTGCGGCGGTCGCGGCACGGGCGCGGCGACGGACGCGCTGGACTCTGGGCCGGGCACGAAGATCGTGGCGTTGGCGGACGTGTTCCGCGATCGCGTGCAATCGTGCCGCGAGTATCTGAAGGAGAACTACAAGGACCGGGCGGACGTTTCGGATTCGGGCGTGTTCACGGGGTTTGACTGCTACAAGCAGTTGCTCGCGACGCCGGGGATCGATTCGGTGATCCTGGCGTCCACGCCGCACTTCCGCCCGATCCACTTCGCGGCGGCGATCGAGGCCGGGAAGCATGTTTTCATGGAGAAGCCGGTGGCGGTCGACGGGCCTGGCATCCGCGCGGTCATGGCAGCGTCGGAGATGGCCCAGCAGAAGGGGCTGGCGGTGGTCGCGGGGACGCAGCGTCGCCACGAGGATTGCTATCTGCAGGCGCTTCAGCGGGTGCGCGACGGCGCGATCGGGCGCGTGGTTCACGGGCGCGTGTACTGGAACCAGGGCGGCCTGTGGGTCAAGACGCAGCAGCCCGAGTGGACCGACATGGAATGGCAGATCCGCAACTGGCTGTATTTCACGTGGCTGTCGGGCGACCACATCGTTGAGCAGCACGTCCACAACCTCGACGTGGCGAACTGGGTGGTGGGCTCGAATCCCAAGTCGGCGTACGCGATGGGCGGGCGCCAGGTGCGCACGGGCGCGGAGTATGGGCACATCTTCGATCACTTCGCGGTCGAGTACGAGTATGCGGACGGCACGATCGTGAACAGCATGTGCCGCCAGATCGACGGCACGGACGCACGCGTGTGGGAGGCCTTTGCGGGCACGGAGGGCACGCTGCGGACGACGTCGGGTCAGGCGGAGATCAAGGGCAAGTCGGCGTGGCGTTACTCGGGCTCGATGAACCCGTACAAGCAGGAGCACGTCGATCTTTACGCCAGCATCGCCGCGGGCAAGGTGATCAACGAGGGCAAGCGGATCGCGGAATCAACGCTGACCGCGATCATGGGACGCATGGCGGCGTACACGGGCAAGACCGTGACGTGGGAGCAGGCGCTGGCGAGCAAGGAGCGACTGGGGCCGACGAACTACGAGCTTGGGGCGTTGCCCGTGCCGCCGGTCGCGGTGCCGGGGCGCACGCCGCTGGTTTGAGCGGAGCAGTGGCGACGGACCGACCCGGACCTTCCTCGCGGACTCGTCAGGTCCGGCGTCCGAAGACCGAGGAGTTCGCTCGAGTGTCTCCAGATGCGTCGCGATGATTCGGCGTGTCGATGGTTGAACGATGGGTGAGCCGCGAAATCGGCCGAGGGCCTTTCGCTGGTGAAAAGGACAAGGAGTGGTCTGATGGAACGCCGTGATTTTCTGGCTTCGTCGATCGCCGCGGGCGCGGCGGTTGCGGGGGTGGGGTCGTTGAACGCCGCCCCAACTTCGAGGGCGGCGGCGAAGGGCGCGGGGCGGTTCAAGCTGAACTACGCGCCGCACTTCGGCATGTTTTCGAGCCACGCCAAGGACGATCTGGACCAGGTTTCGTTCGCGGGCGAGGAGGGGTTCACGGCGTGGGAAGACAACGGGATGCGCTGGCGCGATGAGAACTTTCACAAGGCGTTCGCCGAGCGGATGGCCAAGCACAACATGCGGATGGGGATCTTTGTCGCGCAGGACATCGACTGGGAGAAGCCGACGCTTACGACGGGGGACCAGGGCATCCGCGAGAAGTTCGTGAAGCAGACGAGCGAGTCGTGCGAGCTGTGCAAGAAGATCAACGCGACATGGGTGACGACGGTGGTCGGGCGTGTGTCGCAGCACCTGCCCTGGGGGCACCAGTTCGCGAACGTGGTGGAGACACTGCGTCGGGCGGCGGAGGTATGCGAGAAGAGCGGGAGCGGCATGGTGATGGTGATCGAGCCGCTCAACTGGCGGGATCATCCGGGGCAGTTCTGCGCGACGAGCGACACGCTGCGGGCGCTGTGCCGCGCGGTCGACAGCCCGCACCTGAAGATCCTGCAGGACCTGTACCACCTGCAGGTGACCGAGGGGAACCTGATCGACAACATGAACCGCTCGTGGGACGACATCGAGTATTTCCAGCTGGGCGACAACCCGGGGCGGGCCGAGCCGGGCACGGGCGAGGTCAACTATCGCAACGTGTTCAAGCACATCCAGTCGCGCGGATTCGCGGGCATTCTGGGGATGGAGCACGGGAACAGCAAGGGCGGGAGCAAGGAGGGCGAGCGTTCGCTGATCAATGCGTATCTGGCGGCGGACTCAGGGCAATAGGAGCGAGTGAGGCACGGGCGCTCGATCGCTCGGGGTTTCCGCTTTCGGTCAATGGGCAATAGGCAATCGGCAATGGGGACCTCTGAACAATTCGAACCCTGGCTCGCGGATCGCCTCTGTCGGTCCAGAAAACCCGCCTCGGAGAGGCGGGCCACCAAATACGCAGAGGTTCCAATGGGCAATGGGCCTTCTGCCATGGCGTTGGCGCGATCTCATCGCGACGCGGGGCGGCGGTGGACGGCGTCCGTGGTTATTGGGCACGGAGCGCGGATTCGGGTTGCCCCGGCCTGATAAGTCGATTTTCGAGGAAGCGGGTTGCGAAGCGCGGAGTTGTTTCGGATTGTCTTGCTCGGTCCGCGACTTATTCCGCGGGACTTTGGGAGGAAGCATGAGCAACCGTCGTTTCGCCGCCGTCGCCTGTGTCGCCACCATCGCCGCCCTGATGGTTCCCGCTGGTCTGGCCAGCGCGGGTCCGTCTTCGGTGGGCGGAACGAAGGTGTCGGCAAAGGGAGCGTCGGGCGCGAAGATGTCTGGGTTCAAGGTCTCGGGCGCGGCGAAGTCGAACGTACCTGCCGGCAAGGCCGCCAAGGCCGTGAAGAGGTCACCCTGATCCGCCGCCTTTCCACCTACACGCCCTCCCGGCGAGTTTCCGCCGCCGGGTTGCTCGCGGCCCGGTCCTGCTACTCGCGGGGCTGGGCCGCGGGCTTTTGGGTGGGCGCAGTCTGCGGGGTTCCGGGAGGGGACAAAGCGATCCGGACCTTCCTCGCGGACTCGTCAGGTCCGGCGTCCGAAGCCCGAGGAGTTCGATTCTCAGTGCAACGGGTCCGGCGTCCGAAAGCGCGGAAACACGGATGCAGGCGCGTCACTGCTCTTTTTTTTCCTCGGCGGGCGGGCGCGGCACAAGGGTCGGTGCGCAGGCGAGGTTGTAGGCGGTGATCGCGGCGCAGGTCGCGGATTGGGCGAGATAGTTGGGGATGGCAAGGTCGAGTTTGTCGTGCTGCGTATGCCAGCCATAGCTGTAGTCGGCGCGGCCGGTCTCGGCCCAGTAGAACCCGGGCACGCCCTTGTTGTTGAACGAGGTGTGGTCGCTCCCGCCGTTGGGCGGCATGCGTTCCTCGATGGTGCGGATGTCGCAGTTGAGATATTTTCCGTCGATGTCGTCGTAGAAGACGTTGTTGATGGGCGCGGTGGCGGCGGCGAGCATGTCGACCATGGCCTTTGGAACGCTGAGGGCGCCGTCATAGTTGGTGCCGCCGTCGTCGACGAAGACCGCGGAGATCTTGGGGAGCGTGTCCTGGTGCGTGTCGACATAACGGGCCGAGCCGAGCAGGCCCTGCTCCTCGCCGGACCAGTTGACGAAGCGGATGGTGCGCTTGGGCTTGGCGCCAACGGCCATGAGGATTCGGGCGGTTTCGAGCGTGGTCGCGGAGCCCGTGCCGTTGTCGGTGCAGCCCTCGGAACCCACGCCGTCCCATGAATCCAGGTGCCCGGAGACGATGACGACCTCGTCGGGCCAGGTGGTTCCTGGGATCTCGGCGATGGTGTTGTAGACGGGGACGGGCCCGGGCGTGAGCGTGTGCTGAAGGTTGAACTCGACCTCGATGGGTTCGGCGTCGGCGAGGCGTGAGTTGATCGCGTCGTAGTCGGAACTGCGGACGGTGACGGAGATGTCGCTGGGATAGTCCTCGATCTTGCGCTCGCGCCAGCCGTTCACGCCGCCGGTCCAGACCCGCTCGTCGCGGGTGGTTGAGATGAAGCCGGCGACGGGGGCCACGGCGACCTTTTCTTGCATGGTGAGGGTGTCGGGGGCGGCGCCGTCGGCGAGCTTCTTGCGGGCGGCGGATCGCATCTCGGCGAAATCGGCGAGGCGCCGGCGCACGCCGCGTTGCCCGACCGGGCTGGCGGCCTTGACGAGGATCCACGACCCGGCGAACTGGTCCTTGGCGGCCTCGTAATCGGCGTCGGTCTGGGGCTCGCGGATGACCTTGCCGCGCACCGGGCCGTCGGTGCCCTTGGTCCACGAAAGGGTGCTGAACTCAAAGTCGCGGAGCTTGTCGTGCTCGATGGTGACAGAGTTGTCGTCGTTCTTCTTTTCGCGGACGAGCAGGAGCTTGCCGGTGGAAGGGCCGCGATCAAAGCCGGTCGCGACATCGCCCCACTGCTCGACGTGGGAGTTGGAAAGGCCCCAGCGGACGTATTGGTCGCGGCACCAGTGGTTGGCGGTGATGAGGCGCTGCGAGCCGGTGAGGCGCGAGCCGATGCGTTTGGTCAGATGGGTGAGGTGGTCCATGACCTGATTGCGGTTCTTGCCCTCGTCGAGGATGGCGGCGATGGTCTCAGGGTCGCCCATCTCGATGGCGGGAGGGGGGACTTCCTTGCCGTCGATGATCGCGACGACCTGTCGCGCGGGGGCCGGGGCGGACTGCGGATCGGCGGCGAACACCGAACCGGCGACGACCGCGAGACGCGAAGTGACCGCGAACTTCCGAACGACCAGCCTGTCAAACATGGTGCGAACCCTTGTGAAGCCGGCGTCGACCGGCGCGTTTGATAAACCCGATCCGAATCCGCGAGCCGGGACAGTCTACAGAATTCCGTTGGGCGCGCTGCGTCGCCCTTTGATTTTCGACCGGGAAGTCGTCAAGATGGTGGCAGTCCCTCCAGGAGGTTTGACCATGACGACCCCGACCCAGAAACTGACCAACCTCGGCCTATCCCGTCGCTCGTTCATCCGCACCACCGCTCTGGCCGCCGGCGCCGCGTGGGCGATGCCCGCCGCCAGCTATGCCCGCGTGCTTGGGGCCAACAACCGCTTGAACTTCGGGGCGATCGGCACGGGCGGGATGGGGACCAGCCACCTGCACTCGCTGATGGGGCGCAAGGACGCGGAGAATATCGCGGTGACGCGGGTGTGCGACGTGTACCGGCGTCGCCTGAACAACTCGATCAAGGTGATCGGGGGCACGTCGAACTCGGGCACGATGGAGTACCGCGAGGTGCTCGACGACAAGGACGTGTCGACGGTCCTGATCGCGACGCCCGACCACTGGCACACCAAGATCGCGATCGAGGCGATGGAGGCGGGCAAGGACGTGTATTGCGAGAAGCCGCTCTCCTTGACGATCGAGCAGGCGCTGGAATGCCGCGACGCGGTCAAGCGGACGGGCCGGGTGCTTCAGGTGGGCCCGCAGGCGACGAGCGATGCGGCGACATGGAAAGCTCGCGAGGCGATCGGCGCGGGACGCATCGGCAAGGTGTGCTGGAGCCAAGGGGCGTATTGCCGCAACTCGCGCGGCGGGCAGTTCAACTGGCACATCGATCCCGACGCCAACCCGAGCCAGGACAGGGGCGCCGAGGGATACGTTGATTGGGACCGCTGGCTGGGCCATCAGTGGGGCCTGGCGCCCAAGATCCCGTGGAACGCCGACCACTTCTTCCGCTTCCGCAAGTACTTCGCGTACAACGGCGGGGTGGCGACGGACCTCTTGTACCACAAGCTTTCGCCGCTGCTCCTGGCGATCACCGGCGAGAACGGCGAATATCCCAAGCGCGTGGTGGCCTCGGGCGGCAAGTACCTTGAGAAGGACGAGCGCGACATCCCCGACACCTTCATGATGATGGTCGACTACCCGAGCGAGCACACGGTCGTGCTCATCAGCGTGATGACCAACGACGTTGGGATCGACACCATCATCCGCGGGCAGCAGGGCACGATCGAGATGGCGGGCGGGAACGCGCCGCTCAAAGTCCGCGAGCAGGGCGAATGGTGGCCCGAGTTCCGCAAGGCCAACGCCGACAGCGTGCAGACCAAGATGGTCAAGAACGACAAGGGCGAGGAGCGCCCCGAGCCCGGCCCGGGCGGCGCGCGTTTCGATCTGGCTTCGGGCGAGCACCGCGACCACATGAACAGCTTCATCGACGCGATCCGCGGCAAGGGCAAGCTGAGCTGCAACGTCGACCTGGGTGCGTCGGTGATGGTCGCGATCAAGATGGGCGTCGAGGCGTATCGCCAGAACAAGGTCATGCTCTGGGACGCCAAGGCGGAAAAGATGGTCGTCAGTTGAGACGGACCGATCGCTTCGCGTGAAACGAAAACCGACCGGGCCGCCCCGGTCGGTTTTTCATTTGGATACGGGCTCGATCCCTCAACCCGCTTTCTTGGTACTCGCCACCGCCAGCGACGGCCCGGTCACGACCCTTTTGGCTCGCGCCACGCACACGGGCACCGACAGGAGATACGCCGCGGCGAGCGCGGCCATGGTGAGGAGCGGGTCGCGCGTCGCCGCCACGACGGTGATGCCCACCAGGATCATGAGTGGAACGACGAACTTGCGGCTGATCTTCCTGCCCTTCATCGAGTAGTGCGGGATGCGGCTGATCATGAGCATCGCGACCAGCAGCGTGTGGGCCGCCACGATCCACACCGGGATCTCGAACTGGGGGAACCAGGCGTTGAGCTTTCGAGAGGTGTCGAGCAGGAGCGGGAGGAGCACGATGCCGGCGGCGGCGGGCGTGGGCATGCCCATGAAGTAGCCCGGGCCCCACGGAACCTGCTTGCCCTTCTTGGCCATCGCGGTGAAGCGTGCCAGGCGCAGCGCGGCGCAGAGCGTGAACAGCCCGACGATGATGAGCCCGCCCGCGTCGAGCGAGCCGAGCTTCCAGTGATAGATCATGAAGGCCGGCGCGATGCCGAAACTGACGAAATCGGCGAGCGAGTCGAGCGTGGCGCCGAAGGGGCTGGAGACGCGGAGAAGTCGGGCGGCCCGCCCGTCGAGGGCGTCGAGGATCGCGGCGGCGCAGACGGCGCCCAGGGCGCGAGACCAATCATCCTTGATGGCGAAGTGGAGCGACGCCACGCCGCAGCAGAGCGCCGCGGTCGTGATGAGGTTGGGCACGAGGCGCCTCAATGAGACGTGCTTTGGGGCATCGGCGATGTCATCGACCAACGGGCACCCCCTGATCCTTCACCTCGAGGCCTTGGGCCTCGGGCCTTGCGGGGATGGTGGCGAGCACGGTTTCGCCGGCCGTCGTCTTCTGCCCGAGCGTGACCATTACCTCCGCGTCCGGCGGGAGGTACACGTCGACGCGCGAGCCAAAGCGGATGAGGCCGAATCGCTCGCCCTGCTTGACCGCTTGGTTGTCGCGCAGTTTGCACACGATTCGCCGCGCGACCAGGCCCGCGATCTGGACGAAGCCGATCACGTCGCCCGCGTCGCTTCGCATCGCGACGGCCATGCGCTCGTTGTGGACGCTCGCCTTGTCGAGCGAGGCGTTGAAGAACTTGCCCTTGGTGTAGGCGAGCTTGATGATGCGGCCGCTCGCGGGGACGCGGTTGACGTGGACGTTGAAGACGTTCATGAAGACGCAGACGCGGGTGCGGGATCCTTCGGAGAGGCCGAGTTCCACCGGGAGTTCCGCCGGGCCGATGGCACAGACCACGCCGTCCGCGGGCGAGATGACCCCGCCCCGCACGGAGGGCGGCGTGCGTTCGGGATCGCGGAAGAACCAGAGGCACCAGAGCGTGAGCACCACGCCGAGGCCCAGCACCGCGTAGCCGCCCACGCCGAGGTATCGAAGCGCGAGCCAACCCAGGATCGCCGTCGCCAGCGCGAAGATCAACACGAACGGCCAGCCCTCTTTGGCGATCTTCATCTGAGGATTTCCCCCTGTCGGAATCTGGATGCAAGCGTAGCACGAAACGCGCGGGGACAGAGCGGCGCGTGTTGACACCCGCCGGGGTGGGGCCTATCAAACACATGTTTGAATCGACCGTGTGAGGACGCACCGCGTGAGCCGAGCCGCCACAGCACCTTCCAGACCCGCCTTGCGCTCCGCGGCTCGCGCCGTCGGGAGTGGTGCGGGGCGGATGGAGCCGGTTGACCACGGCACGCGTGAGCGGCTGCTCGACGCGGCGGGAGAGGTGTTCGCCGATCGCGGGTATGAGCAGGCGACGATCCGCGAGATCTGCCGACGCGCGGGCGCGAACATCGCGGCGGTGAGCTACCACTTCGGGGACAAGAAGGCCTTGTACATTGAGGTGATCGCGTACGCCCACCGCTGCGCGGACGAGTACGACCCGGCGCGGGAGGCCGCGGGCGCCGCCGACCCCGCCGAGCGATTGCGGGTGTTTGTGCGGACGTTCATGCAGCGGATCGGGCACAAGGGGCGTCCGGCGTGGCACGCGCGGCTGATGGCCCGCGAGATGGCGTCTCCCGGGGCGGCCCTCGATCAGGTCGTGCGCTCCGGGGTGCGCCCGAAGTTCGAGGCGCTCCAGGCAATCCTGCGAACGCTCAATCCGAGCCTGAGCGATCGAGAGGTTGAGCGGTGCGCGTGCAGCATCGTCGGCCAGTGCCTCATCTATCACCACGCTCGCCCGGTGCTGACACGGCTGTTCCCTACCCTGAAGCTGGACGCACGCGAGATCGAGCGGATCTCGGAGCACATCACGCGCTTCTCGCTCGCCGCGGTCGCCAGGGCACACCCACGCGGAGGCGCACGCCCATGATGTCGGTCGCGCTCAAGATGCTGTTCGGCGATCGCGCCAAGTACTTCGGCATCGTGATGGGCGTCACGCTGGCCTCCATGGTCATCACCCAGCAGGGTGCGATCTTCATCGGCATCATGACCCGGACGTACGGCACCGTCACCGACACGGGGCAGGGCGACATCTGGGTCATGGACCCCAAGGTCCAGCAGATCGAGGACATCAAGCCCATGCAGGACACCGAACTCTTCCGGGTGCGCGGCATCCAGGGCGTCGGCTGGGCCCTCCCGCTCTACAAGGGCCTCATCCGCGCCCGACTCGACAACGGACAGTTTCAGAACTGCAACATTCTCGGGCTCGACGATGCCACGCTGACCGGAGGCCCGCCCGGCATGGCCCAAGGATCGCTCTCCGACCTTCGGCGCGCCGACGCGATCATTGTCGACGAGATCAGCGCCAACACGCGCCTGGCCAAGCCGTCGCCCGAGCCCGGCGGACGACCGATCCCGCTGAAGGTGGGCGACACGCTGGAGCTCAACGACCACCGGGCCGTTGTTGTCGGCATCGGGCGATCGACGCGGACGTTTCAATCGCTGCCGGTGATCCACACGACGTACGGGCGTGCGACGACGTTCGTTCCCAAGGAGCGGAAGCTGCTCTCGTTCGTGCTGGTGAAGGCCGCGCCGGGAGTAGATGTCGAGAGTCTGCGGCGTCGGATCGAGCTTACAACCGGCTTGGCGGCGCTGACGAACCAGCAGTTCAAGGACAAGACGGTCGACTACTTCATTAAGAACACGGGCATTCCGATCAATTTCGGGATCGCGGTCGGGCTGGGATTCCTGATCGGCACCGTGATCACGGGCTTCATGTTCTACAACTTCACGCTCGACAACCTCCGCTATTTCGGCACGCTCAAGGCGATGGGCGCGTCGGACGGCGTGCTGCTGTCCATGGTCATCCTGCAGTCGCTGGTGGTGGGCGCGATCGGCTGCGGCCTTGGGATCGGCATCGCCTCGTTCTTCGGGGCGAGGATGGCGAATACGCCCCTGGCGTTCACGATGCCCTGGCAGTTGCTCGCCATCGCCGCCATCGCGGTCGCCATCATCTGCGTCCTGTCGGCGATGCTCAGCATCCGCAAGGTGATCTCGCTGGAGCCCGCGGTTGTTTTCAAGCAGTAGCACCCGCGGCTTGACCGCTTCGCTTTACGGTGTATAGTAAGTAAACGGTGTAAAGTGACTCCATGACCATCGCCAAACGCCGAGCCCAGGAACGTCTCGCGACCCGCGCCAGGATTCTGGACGCGGCCCGGACGCTCTTCCTGCGCGATGGATTCGAGAACGTGTCGCTCCGAAAGATCGCCGCGGCCATCGGCTACACCGCCCCCGCGCTCTACAGCCATTTCCCGGACAAGCGTGCCCTGATTCTCCAGCTCTGCTGCGAGGATTTCGCGCTGCTCCGACGCTCGCTCGACATCGCCAAGCGCACGGACGACTGCGTCGAACGCCTCCGCGCGATGGGGCGCGCGTACGTCCGCTTCGCGCTCGAGCATCCCCACCACTACCGATTCATGTTCATGACCCCCTGGGCCGCGACCGAGGCCCCGGGCGACCTGCCGCCCGAGCACGGCGATCCCGACCATGACGCATATGCCTTCCTGCGCCGCGCGGTCGAGGAGTGCATCGCCCAGGGCCGCTTCAAGCCCGAATACGCCGACGTCGAGGGCGTGACGCAGGTCTGCTGGGGCGCGTCGCACGGCGTCGCCTCGCTGCACATCGTGCTCCGCGATGATCCGTGGGTGCGATGGCGCTCGCCAAGACAGACGGCGTACACGCTGGTCGACGCCGTCATCAACGGCCTGTGCGACGAGCGGGCCGAATCCGCGCACGCCCGCCTCGCGAAACCCCGTCGGACCAAGGAAGCACCATGAACCTCCTGGCGATCAAGATGCTGATGGGGGATCGCTTGAAGTACTTCGGGCTCATTGTCGGCATGACCTTCGCCGCGATGATGATTGCGCAGCAGGCCTCGATCTATTCCGGGCTCAAGTCGCAGACCGGCACGTTTATCCGCCAGCTCTCCAACGTCGACCTCTTCGTCATGGACGAGCAGGTTCGCTTCAGCGAGGACTACAAGCCCATCCCCGACACCGCCCTCCAGCAGATCCGCGGGATCGACGGCGTGTCCTGGGCCGTTCCCATCTACAAGAACTGGCTCCGCGCCCGGCTCGAGGACGGCACGCGCCTCACCGTCATTGTCATCGGCCTCGACGACGCCACGCTCACGGGCGGCCCGGCGGAGATGGTCGATGGCTCGCTGGCCGATCTCCGCCGTGATCCCGGCGTGCTGATCGACGTGCGCGACGCCGCCACCAAGCTCAAGCTCGAGCGCTCGGGTGGCGTACCGATCAAGGTCGGCGATCGCCTCTCGATCAACGACACCGACGCGGTCATCGTGGGGAGCTACAGAGGAAACCCCTCGTTCTTCTGGGAGCCGACGATCTATACGACGTACTCACGGGCGCTGCGGTTCGCGCCGCGCGAGCGTCACCTGATGTCGTTCGTGCTGGTGAAGCTCAAGCCCGGCGTGGACGCGGCCTTGGTGCAAAGCCTGATCGCAGAGCGAACGATGTACCGTGCCAAGACGGGCCCGGAGTTTGAGGCCGCCACGTCCGGGTACATACTCAAGCAGACCGGGATCCTCGTGAACTTCGGGCTCGCGGTGATCCTGGGCCTGATCGTCGGCGCGCTGGTGACGGGCCAGACGTTCTTCAATTTCACGCTCGACAATCTCCGCTATTTCGCGACGCTCCGCGCCATGGGTGTCTCGTCGCTCCGCCTCGTCGCCATGGTGGGCTCACAGGTCTTCACCGTCACGTCCATCAGTTTCGGGCTCGGCATCGGGCTGGCCGCGGCGTTTGGCGTCATCATCACCAAGACCGACCTTGCCTTCCTCATGCCCTGGCAGGTCTTGGCGATCACCGGGGTCTCCATGTTCGGCGTCGCGTCTCTGGCCGCTCTTCTCAGTTTGTACAAGGTCCTCCGTCTCGAGCCCGGGATGGTGTTCAAGGCCTGATCGCTCGCACTCAGGGATTCGCGCATGTCCAACGCTCAAGCCAGCCGGCCGCCCAACACCGCGAATCACGCGAGCGGTCACGCCGCCACTCCGGCGGTGGTCTGCCGCGGCGTGACCAAGACCTACGGCAAGGGCACATCGGCGGTCTTCGCGCTGCGCGGCGTGGACCTGAGCGTCGCGCCAGGCGAGCTGCTCATGCTCGTCGGTCCCTCGGGCTGCGGCAAGACCACGCTCATCTCGATCGTCGCGGGCGTGCTCGACCACGACGAGGGCGACTGCGTCGTCTACGGGCGGAACCTCAAGTCGATGTCCAACGCCGAGCGCACCGAATTCCGCGGCAAGACCGTGGGATTCGTGTTTCAGTCGTTCAACCTGATCCCGACGCTGACGGTCGCGGAGAACATCGCGGTGCCGCTCTTGATCGCGGGATCGTCGCGTGCCGAGGCGATCTCGCGCTCGCGCGACATCCTCGGCCGCGTGGGGCTGGGTGATCGCTGGAACAGCCGGCCCGCGAATCTGTCGGGCGGGCAGCAGCAGCGCGTCGCGATCGCGCGATCGCTCATCCACCACCCGCGTCTCATCGTCTGCGACGAGCCCACCAGCGCCCTGGACCACAAGACCGGGCACGACGTCATGCAGCTCATGCGTGAGGTCGCGCTCTCGTCGGGACAGTCCCTCATCGTCGTCACGCACGACGCGCGGATCTTTGAGTTCGCCGATCGCATCGCGCGCATGGACGACGGAAAGATCGAATCCATCGACACGCCCGGCCGCGCCCTGGCGGCCTCGCACGGAGCCGTCCCATGATCCGCACGTACCTCGTTCCGCTGCTGGCCCTTGCCGGTCTGGTCTTCGCCGTCGTCAAGGTGGTTCAGGCCGCCAAGCCGCCGATCCCCGCGCCGCCGGTCGTAGAGCCGGCGCGTGCGCCGTACGACGCCTTTGTCGCGGGCTCGGGCCTCATCGAGCCCTCCACCCGGAACATCGCGCTTTCGACGCCCGTTGGCGGCGTGGTGACGTCGGTGCTCGTGCTTCCGGGCCGGGACGTGCGCCGGGGCGAGGTGCTCTTCACCCTCGAGACGCGCGAGCTCGAGGCCGAGCTGGCGATCAAGCAAGCGGCATTGAGTGTCGCGCAGCGTCAGCTCGACGCGCTCAGGGCCCAGCCGCGCCCCGAGGAGATCCCGCCGGCCGAAGCGCGGCTGGTCGCGGCGCAGGCGGCGCTGGCCGACCAGGAGGCGCAGCTCTCGATGTGGGAGAACGTGCAGGACAAGCGTGCGATCAGCAGCGACGAGCTGAGCCGCAAGCGATTCGCGGTCGACGCCGCACGGGCCAGGGTCGCCGAGTCGGAAAGCCAGCTGAAGCTCCTGAGATCGGGCGCGTGGTCGGTGGATGTGTCGGTGCTGGAAGGCCAGGTGCAGAGCGCCCAGGCCGCGCTCGACAGCGTGAAGGTCGAGATCGAGCGTCGCATCGTCCGGGCGCCGCTCGACGTGCAGGTGTTGCAGGTGAACACGCGCGTGGGCGAGTTCGCGCAGCCCGGCCCGCTCGCCACGCCGCTCATGATCCTGGGTTCGGTCCACCCGCTCCACGTCCGCGTCGACATCGACGAGTACGACGCGTGGCGCTTGACCGCCGGCTCGCCCGCGACCGCGTTCCTGCGCGGCAACAACTCGATCAAGACCGATCTTTCCTTCGTGCGGTTCGAGCCTTACGTGATCCCCAAGCGCTCGCTGACCGGCGAGAGCACGGAGCGCGTCGACACCCGCGTGCTCCAAGCGATCTACGCCTTTGAGAAGGGCGACCTGCCCGTCTTTGTCGGGCAGCAGATGGATGTGTACATCAAGTCCGCGCCGCTCCAGAGCGCACCGCCCGCCCCCACCTCCCCCACCACTGACGCCGGAGCCGCCAAGTGAACCGATTTCCGTTCCCAAGAATTGCCAGGCTCCAGGCTCGCGATGGCCGCGCCGGCACGATCGCGGCGCCTTCGCTTCTTAAGACCTCGGTCGCGTTTGGCGCGTTGGTGTCGCTGTCCATGCTGCCGGGGTGCAAGGTCACCAACGACTACACGCCGCCGGGGTTTCAATCGCCCGATTCATTCAATACCCTCGCGGTCGATTCACCGGTGACGTCAACACTGAAGGGCTCGCCGGCGGCGCTCGACTCCTGGTGGAGCACGTTCAACGACCCGATGCTGAACTCGCTTGTCGAGCGCGCGGTCGCGAGCAATCTCGATATCCGGCTGGCCGAGGCCCGCATCCGCGAGGCCCGCGCCCAGTGGCGTTTTGTGAAGGCGGACGAACTGCCGCGCGTGGACAGCGCGGGCTCGTACACGCGTCGTCGCAACAGCGAGAGCAGCGTCGGCGCGTTCGGCTCGGACGAGTCGTATGACCTTTTCCAGGCCGGCTTCGACGCCTCGTGGGAGCTCGACCTCTTCGGGCGTGTTTCCCGGTCGGTGGAGGCGGCGGACGCCGACCTTGCCGCGTCGGTCGAGGCCCGCAACGCCGTGCTCGTGTCACTGCTGGCCGAACTGGCTCTGAACTACATCGATTACCGAGCATCGCAGATCAATCTCGACATCGCCGAGAAGGCCGTCGCGGCCCAGGAGAGCACGCTCTCCTTGACGGAATCCCGTTTCTCGGCCGGCCTGATCGGCGAGCTCGACGTGGCGCGGGCCAAGGCCCAGCTCGAAACGCGCCGCTCGCAGGTGCCGCCGATCAAAGTCGCGATGGCCCAGTCCGCGCACCGCCTGGCGACGCTCCTGGGCAAGCCCGCCGGCGCGCTTGACGAGGAGCTCCAGCCTCCGTCGCCCCTCCCCGTGATCGCACCGGAGATCGCGGTGGGCGTGCCCGCCGACATGCTGCGCCGCCGCCCCGACGTCCGCCGCGCCGAGCGTCAGCTCGCCGCCGCCACCGCCCGCGTGGGCGTCGCGACCTCCGAACTCTACCCGCGCCTCGCAATCAACGGCACGCTTGGCGTGCAATCCTCGCAGTTCGCCGATCTTTTCGACATCAACAGCCGCTCTTGGTCGATCGGCCCGTCGATCACCTGGCCGGTCTTCGACGCCGGACGCGTCCGCGCCAACATCGCGGTGCAGGACGCTCGCGTCGAGCAGTCGCTCACGCAGTACGAGCAGGTCGTGCTCGCGTCGTACGAGGAATCCGAGAACGCGATGGTCGGCTTTCTGCGCCAGCAGTCGCGCCGTGCCTCGCTCGCGGCGTCGGTAGACGCCAACCGGCGCGCCCTGGCGTTGGCCGAGCAGCTCTATTCCTCCGGCCTGGCCGATTTCCTCAACGTGCTCGACGCGCAACGCTCGCTGTTCGTCGCGGAGGAGGCCCTGACGCAAAGCGAGCAGGCCGTCGTTTCCAACCTCATCTCGATCTACAAGTCGCTCGGCGGCGGCTGGGAGTCGCTCGCGCCGTCCGACGCGGCACCCGCGAAAGCCGGTGGTCCAGAGCGTGCCAACGATCCACGGTCTTGATGTTTGTCGCATACTCCCGAGGATCGCATGAGCGTCACCCGAGCCGCCCTCATCCAGTCCGCGTGTACGCTCGACGCCTCGCTCCCCGTCGATCGCCTGAAGCGAGAGCTCGCGGACAAGCACGTCGCGCTGATCGAGCAGGCCGCCGCCAAGGGGGCGCAGGTCTGCTGCCTGCAGGAACTCTTCAACTCGCCATATTTCGCCGCCGAGCAGAACGACCGCTGGCGTGCCTGCGGCGAGTCGATCGAGAGCGGCCCGACGATCTCGCTCGTCCGCGATCTCGCTCGCAAGCACAAGATGATGATCATCGCGCCGATCTGCGAGCTTCACATGACGGGCGTGCTCTACAACACCGCCGCCGTCGTCGATCACACCGGCTCGCTCCTGGGAAAGTACCGCAAGCACCACCTGCCCCACTGCCACCCGGGCTTCTGGGAGAAGTTCTACTTCACGCCCGGCGACACCGGCTATCCGGTCTTCCAAACGCCCTTCGGTCGCATCGGCGTCTACATCTGCTACGACCGCCACTTTCCGGAAGGGGCGCGGGCGCTGGGGCTCGCGGGCGCGGAGATTGTCTTCAACCCTTCAGCCACGGTCGCCGGCCTCTCCGAGTATCTCTGGAAGATCGAGCAGCCCGCCCACGCCGTCGCCAACCAGTACTTCGTCGGCGCGATCAACCGCGTCGGCGTTGAGAAGCCATGGAACATCGGCGAGTTCTATGGCTCGTCGTACTTCTGCGATCCGCGCGGGCAGATCATCGCACAGTCCCCTCGCGACAAGGACGACGTCCTCGTCGCCGACCTCGATCTTGATCTCATCCGCCAGGTCCGCGAGGTCTGGCAGTTCTATCGCGATCGTCGCCCCGACTCCTACGGCCCGCTGACGCGCTAGGCCCGCCCGGCCAACAATCGTCCATGCCGCTCCTGGTCAAGAACGCGCGGATCGTCACCTCCACCGCGGACTACACCGCCGACATTTATTGCGAGCGCGACACGATCACGCGCATCGATCGCACCATCGATCAGTGGACGCTCCCGCCCTGCGACATCCTCGACGCCGCGGGGCTCATCACGTTCCCCGGCTTCATCGATCCGCACGTCCATGTGTATCTCCCCTTCATGGGCACGTTCGCCAAGGACACCTGGGCCAGCGCGTCTCGGGCCGCGCTCCTCGGCGGCACGACCACGCTCGTTGAGATGATCTGCCCCGCCCGCGTCGACGACCCCGTCTCGGCCTGTGAACTCTGGCGCTCCAAGGCCCGCGAGTCCGTGTGCGATTACTCGTTCCACATGGGCGTCACTCGCTTCGACGAGCGGACGCCCGCCGCCCTGAAGCAGATCGTCGATTCCGGCATCACCTCGTTCAAGGTCTTCCTCGCCTACAAGGGCGCGCTCGGCATTGATGACCATGAATTGTTCGACACCCTGCGCCTGGCCCGCGAACTGGGCGTGGTCGTCGCGGCACACTGCGAAAACCAGGAACTCGTCGCGCTCCTGCAGAAGCAGCTGCTCGCTGCCGGAAAGGCCGGACCGGAATGGCACGAGCCATCACGCCCGGCGTATGTCGAGGCGTCGGGCGTGCATCACCTGTGCGCGTTCGCGGAGGCCACGGGCGCACGCGTGTACATCGTGCACACGTCCTGCGAACCCGCGGTGGCGGAGGCACGCCGCGCCGCCGCGCGGGGCGTGCGCGTCGATGTCGAGGCGGTGATCCCGCACCTCACGCTCGATCGCTCCTACGCCGAGCGTCCGGACTTTGACGGAGCAAAGTACGTCATGTCACCGCCGCTGCGCGAGAAGCGCCATCAGGAGGCGTTGTGGAGGGCGCTGGCCGCCGGCGATATCGCGACCGTCGCCACCGATCATGCGCCGTTCGACTTTGCCACGCAGAAATCCTTGGGCAAGGGCGATTTTACGAAGATCCCCAACGGCATCCCGTCGGTCGAGGACCGCGTGAACCTGCTCTACGCCCGCGGCGTGTGCGAGGGGCGCATCGACCTGCACACGTTTGTCCGCGTCGCGAGCACCAATGCCGCCCGCATCCTCGGCCTGTCGACCAAGGGCGACATCGCCGTGGGCCTTGACGCCGATCTCTGCCTGTACGACCCGAACCACCGCGGCGTGATCAGCGCGAAGACCCACGCGATGCAGACAGACTACAGCGCCTTCGAGGGTTTCGAGCTGAAAGGGCGGCCGCGGCATGTCGTCAGGCGCGGCGAGATCGTGGTGCGCGATGCCGCTCTCATGGCGAATCCATCACCGGGACGCCTCGCGCCGCGCGTTCGAACGGGCTGATCGGGAGCTTGGAAGGCCTCGGGCGGATCAAATCCAGAAGACGGGGACATCTGGTACGGATTCCGGCGTAAGTCCGGGCAAAGATGGGAAGCGAACGGAAAAACGTGAGGGCGCCGGGGGCCGGCGTGCTGCTCAAGACGCCCGGATTTCAGTTGGACTCCGCATGAAGTCCGCCGGAGACCGGCGGGTCGTCCGGCACGCCCGATCATTGGAGGGCAGGTTGATGGTGCAGCCTGGGCGTGCGTCCGCGGTCCGTTGAAGAGCGTGGAACGCGATCGAGCGGATGGGGGCGCACGATGGCGCGACCTCGCCCTTCATCGGAGCAAGCCGCAGAAGCGATCTGGACCCAAACGGGAGCGAGCCCCCGAGCCGGGCGGTTCGATCGCGATCCACGACGACGAACGGCGACAACGAACTACGCGCTCCTTCTCGAATCGGTCGCGGAGCGAAGGGCGGCCTTTTCCTTCTCGGTCAGCGCGCCCATGCCCTCGGCCCTGATCTTGGCCAGGATGCGATCGAGTTCGGCCTGATCGGGCCCGACTCCCGTCGCGGGCTTGCGCTTCCCGGCGCCGGGCTTGCGGCGCGAATCGTTCAGGACATCGAAGAAATCGTGGAGCAAGTGCGAGCGGCGGATGAAGAAGAAGCCCGCGATCGCGCCGCCCAAGTGGGCCGCATCGCCGCCGGCGTTCTGCCCGCCGATGAGCAGGTTGAACGCGGCGATGCCGACGTAGCAATACGCCATGACCTTCATGCGGAGAGAGATGGGCGGGAAGATCATCTGGATCATGGCGTTGGGCGCGACGAAGGCGCAGGCCATGATGACGCCGAAGACGCCCGCCGACGCGCCGACCAGCGGAGTCTCCGGGCTGCCGATCAGGAGGAACGGCGCGGACTGCAGGTTCCACATCTTGAGGGCCGCGTAGCCGAGTCCGTTAAGGATCACATACATCACGCCGCCGAAGATGCCGCAGACCAGGTAGAACGCGGCGTATTTCCGCGGTCCCAGGTGCCGCTCTACCATCCCGCCGAACACCCACAGACCCAGCATGTTCATGACCAGGTGCATGAGCCCGCCGTGCAGGAACTGAAAGGTAAGCAGACGCCAGAATTGCAGGCGAGGGACGAGTTGGTAGGTGGAGAAATAACCGTGGTCGAAGATCCAGTCGTGGACCGCCCGGCCGCCGAAGCCTTGGATCAGAAAGACCGCCACGTTGATGATGATGATCCATGTGTTGACGGAATAGCGCGACGAAAAACCGCCGAGCCCGCGGGGCTCGCGCTGGCGAGCGTACTGGCGATCGGAAAGTCCCATCCCGGCGTGGTCCTCGGTGTGGCCCGACGGGCGGGCGCGGTGTTCATGGGTCGGGAACAGCGTGTCGTCCCGCGGGACACCCTGCATCAGGCATACACCCGTCCCTGGGCGCAATTCGTGAGATGGTAGCTTCGGCTCCGCGGGCCCAAGGGCATCAGTGATTCCGGGGGTTGTTGGGAGGATCACCCTCCCGGTTTTTCCCCCGAAGTTTTCGTTCCCGGGCTGCGTCCAACGTCGCCCGCTCCTCGGGGCTCAGGCTCTCCAATCCCGATCGGGTAATTTTCGCCAGGATCCCATCAACTTCCGCCTCGGCCTGGGCTTCGGGATTCCAGTTCGCGGCCTTCTCGTCACGAAGAGGAGCCAAATCGGGCTCCAGGTCTGCATCCGACGCCTCAAGGTCGTCGAGGTCGGCTTCGAGCCGTTCCAGCGGGTCCAAGTCTCGATGGAGATCGCGACGGTTCCCTCCCAGCGCTCGCCATTCCGGCCGGGCCGGTTCGGCAATGAACTCCGCGCGCCTCCGCTCCAGCCAGCAGATGATGCCCCCGAACACCGCCAGCCCCATCAGATGCTCCATCGACGCGGTCATGGCCGCCACAAAGAGCACGAGCGACACGACCAGGCCCACGCGACTCGCGAGCATAATCCCGGCCCGGCGGATGGAGCGATCCGCGACCGCCGCTTCGATTACCCGCCCTGCGTCGAGCGGGAAGATCGGGATGAGGTTGATTAGCGTGGCCAGCAGAGTGACGGCGTAGGCCCACCAGAGCACCAGCGTGCCCGTGGAACCGATCCGAGCCGCCACCGCTGCGGGGTCGAGCGGGTTGAAGAAGACCAATTCCTGGCTCACGCCCGCCAGAAGCAGCACGCCGGCGAGCGTGACCGTGAGGGCGGCGCCGATCGCGGTTCCACTCAGCGCCACCACCATCCGCGCCAGCCTGGGCCCGGGCACTTCATGGCTCGAGAGCGAGCCCAGAGGCCAAAGAACGACGGGCATCGGCTCGGCCCCCAGCGACTGGGCGGCCATGGCACGACACACCTCCCGCAGAAAGACGATCAGGGCCAACGCGCCAAGCGCCGCCGCGACGTGCGCCAGTCCGAGCCTTGCCCCCGATACCGAAAGCACCAATTCGAAGGCCACGAAAAGGACGAACACGACGTGGACACGCAACGAAAGCCGACCGGAAGTCATCAGCGGCACCGACCACTGCATCGGGTCCTCGCGCCAATGCCCGTGCCAGGGCTCGGGCCCCTGGGGCGTCGTCGGCGGGTCGGGATCGTGCGAGGGGCGGACCATTTCGATGTCTCACGAGGTCTTGAGCTTCTCAGGCCGGGAGGAGCCCGAGCCTGGCGGCCCACATCAGCGTCAGCATGCTCTTGGCATCGACCAATTCCCCCGACTGGATCATCGACAGGGCACGCGTTGCCGGTGTCGGGTGAACCGTCAAGTGCTCGTCGGGTTCCAGCGCCTGGCCCACCTGCGACAGGCCTCGGGCGACGAACGCCCACATCTTTTCGTCCGACAGGCCCGGCGATGTGTAGAACCAGCCGAGAGGTGAAATTGTTGCGGCCTTGAACCCGGTTTCTTCACGAAGTTCGCGGGCGGCACACATCTCGGGCTCTTCGCCCCTTTCCATCGTTCCGGCGGGAAGCTCGAACAGCTCGGCGGGGATGGCGTGGCGCCGATTCCGGATGAGCACCACCTTCGGCTCTGGGCCTTCCAGGATGGGCAGGATGATGACCGCGCCGGGGTGCTGGACGTACTGACGCCGGAGCGTCGCGCCGCCCGGCGCCGGGATCGTGAGTTCAACAAAGTCGAACTTCGCACCCTTGAAAAGAACCCGGCGTCCATCGGCGTTACAGTTGGCGGCCGTCTCCATGCCGATGACGATAGTGCGGGGAGGCGCGACACGATGAGTACGCCCGGAACCTCACCAGTCCTGAACGTCATCCGCGCCCCGGCCCCCGATGCGCCCGCGATCATCCGCTTTGTCGGTGTTCACAAGCGATTCGGGCCGCAGCATGTGCTGGAAGACCTGAACATGGACATCCCGACCGGCCTGACCACCGTCGTCATGGGCCCCTCGGGCTGCGGCAAGTCGGTCATGCTCAAGCACATCGTGGGCCTGCTCCGCCCCGACGCCGGCGAGGTGTATTTCGACGGCGAGCGCATCGACCGCCTGAAGGAGCGCGAGTTTCGTCGCATCCGCCTCCAGATCGGGCTGCTGTTCCAGATGGCCGCCCTGTTCGATTCGATGAACGTGCTCCAGAACATCGAGTTCCCGCTGGTGGAGCACACGACGCTTTCGGCGGCGGAGCGGTGCGATCGCGTCCGCGAGGCACTCGAAATGGTGGACCTGGCGGGCGTCGAGCAGAAGCTCCCCGCGCAGCTCTCGGGAGGGCAGCGCAAGCGCGTGGGCCTGGCCCGCGCGATCGTGCTCCGTCCGCGGGTCGTGCTCTACGACGAGCCGACCACCGGCCTTGATCCGATCCGCTCCGACGGGATCAACGAACTCATCATCAAGCTTCGCCGGACCATGAACGTCACCAGCATTGTGGTGACGCACGACCTGGTTTCTGCCCGAAAGGTCGCGGACCACGTCGTGATGCTCCTGGGCGGAAAAGTCGCCGCCAAGGGCACCTACGACCAGATCGAGAGCAATTCCGACCCGCACGTGCAGCACTTCGTGAAGGGCCACTACGACAAGGCCGACGAGGATGTCATGCCGGCGATCCCGCAGCGCAATGATTCCCCCGCCCCGGAGGCCATGCCGTGAGCGAGAAAAAGATGGGCAACGTGCCCTCGACCTTCTTCCGCGACTTCCTGACCGGCCTGACGGCGCTGGCTGGACTTCTCGCGCTGATCTTCATGCTCTGGCGCTTCGGCGAACTGAACAAGTCGCTCTTCGCCACATACAACTTCGCTGTCTACGTCCCCGAGGCCGGCGGCGTGTCGGATTCCTCGCCCGTCACGCTCAACGGCGTGAGCATCGGCAGCGTTGAGGCGGTCGCCTTCGATCCATCCCGCGGCGTGAAGATGACTCTCGGCGTGCGCGAAGACATCTCCATACCCACCAACTTCACCGTCTACTTTGATCGCTCGTTCGTCGGGCAGACGTCGCTGCGTCTGGGCGTGCCGCGCGGGCAGGACGGAAAGCCGGCGCCGTCGAAGGACAAGGTTGTCGCCAACGCGGAGTTCGACCGCGAGGCGGGCGACCTGTTCACGACGCTTCAAGAGATGGTGCAGGAGCCGCTGGCCAAGCTCGGCAAGGCGGCGGATGGGATCGACACGCTGGCGGCGACGTATTCGTCGATGGGCGACAAGATCAACGACATGATCGAGCCGCGCACGCTGTCCGACGTAGACGCCGGCGCCGCGCCGAACATCCGCAGCACGATCGCGCGGGTTGATCGCGCGATCTCCAACGCCGACAAGTGGCTGGCGGACGACACGATCCGCGGCGATGTCCGCGAGGTGGTGTCGCGTGCCAAGGCCTTCCTGGACGAGGCGAAGGCGACGGCGGAATCGATCAAGAAGACCGCCGAGTCCGCCGACGCCAAGATCGCCGAACTCTCGGCGCAGGGCAAGCGGACGCTGGCGGACGCGTCGCGCACGCTGGAGAAGACCGGCGACGCCGCGGCCGAGATCGGCGCGGTCGCCGCGAGCATCAACAAGGGCGAGGGCACCGCTGGCATGCTGGTCAAGAACCCCGACCTGTATCGTTCGCTCAACGAGACGGTGCAACGTCTGGATCAGACGCTGGTCGAGTTGAAGCTGCTCATCCAGAAGTACAAGGATGAAGGGTTGCCGATCAAGTTCTGACCGTGCGGCGAGCTTCCCGCTGCGTCGCGACGAATTCGGTGCCTCCTCAGAAGCCTTCAGATTGTGAATCGTGCGATCGCGCCGGCTTTGGTCTTGCGTGTTTCGATGTGGGATTGGCTGCGTTCGGGCTTGCCGAACGTCCCCACCTACGCCGCGCTGACGCCCGCTTGACTTTCGGTTAGCGTTCCCTAACAGTACGGGTGCATTCGACGAAACGCTCGCGGAAATCATCGCTCCCGCAACTTTCCTGGCCGATGCACGACATACATTCCGACCGCCCGACGACGCTCGATCCACGAGCGATCACGACGGGCGCCACGCACCACACGAGGAGTCTTCTCGTGACCCGTTCCAACTCAGCGGCTCGTTCGGCGGCATGGCTCATCGCAGGCCTTGGCGGCGTGGCGCTTGCGCCGTCGCTCCAAGCCCAGGACTCCGGCACGCGCAAACCGCCGCCGCCCACCGAGGTCGTCGCTCGCCCATCGGGCCCCGGCGCGGAGTTCCTCGCGGCGTACCGGCAGGCCGGGCGTCCCACGCTCGCGATCGTCGAGTACATCCGCCCTTCGCGTGACGGCTCGCGCGACGTCGAGACCGCCGAGATCTCCATGCTGGGCGGGCGCACCCGCGAGCACTTCCGTTCCAGCCAGGTGACGCTCCTGCCCGAATCCGCGACGGCCCGCGTCGCCAAGCGCAACGACATCGCCGAGGTCGCCGCGACCGACCCGCGTCAGGCCGCCCGCGTCATCGCCGACGAATCCAAGGCCGACGTCGTCATCACGCTGACCCTCGTGCCCCAGGAGGGCCGCAACGACGGCGTGAAGTACCTGGCCCATTACTGCGTCATCGACGTGCGCCGCGACCAAATCGTCGCGGAGTGGCCGTTCGAGATGTACCCGCGCGGCGGGCGGTCGGTGCTCGACGCGTCGGACATGAGCTACTACTCCGACGCGATCGCCGACGACATCAAGAGCAAGTTTGTCGAGTTCTACGCGTCTCCCGACGCGGCCATCGCCGGCATCCGCTACGAAATGGACTTCTCCGGCGAGATCAGCTTTGCCGACACGCAGTCGATCACGGCGCTCCTCCGTCGTATCCCCGGCGTGCAGGACGTGCAGCTCCGCCGCGCCCACTCGATCACCCGCGACAACTATCGCGCCGAGTACCAGCTCTGGTATACCGGGCGCGGCACGGACTTGGCCTATTCGCTGCAGAGCGGCGCGTGGACGGACCTCGGCAAGTGGGCCTCCCTCCCCAGCTTCCGCGACGGCAAGGCCGAAATCACGCTGGGAATGCTTCCCGCGGCGGAGAGCCCGTGGCTCAATCGCGCGACCGCGAACAACGCCCAGGCGCGCCAGGCGCTCGTCGAGGCCTATCGCTCCGCGGGAGAGCCCAAGGTCGGCGTGCTCGTGAGCCGCATGTCTGGCGACAACACCACCTGGGTCTGGTGGCGCTGGGTGCGCGAGAACTGGAACAGCGACCAGACCAAGATTACGTTCACCGACGACACGACGGCGCTCCGCGAGTACGGCGCCGCGACGATCCAGAACTCGGTGCTGAAGCGACTCTCAGACCTCGGCATCGCGTGCGTGGATGAGGAGCAGCTTCGCTCCGCAATCCTGCGTGACAAGGACCGCCTGTCTCAGATTTCGTCCGACGAGGACCTCGCCAAGCTCGTCGAGCGAGAGCTCGGCGTGCAGATCCTTCTCACGGGCGACGGGAGCGTCTTCGGCACGCCCGCGCAGCGTTCCGTGTCGTACACGTTCCGGGCCAAGAGCACGTCGGACGGGCGCGTGCTCGCCGCCACCGATCCCTCGACACGCCTGCTGGATGCTTCGCCCAACGCCGTCGAGAGCGCCGCGCCCGCGATGGCCGACGAGCTGGCCGCCCAGATCGTCGACGGCCTGATTTCCTCGTGGTCGTCTTCGCACCGTCTGTCGGTGCTCGTCACCGACGTGCGTGCGCCAGATGAACTTGCCAGGCTTCGCACCTCGATCGAGAAGCTCCAGGGCGTGACGGGCACGAAGCTGTACGAACTCGACCGAGCCAAGGACAACGCAATCGCCCGCTTCGACGTGATGTACTCGGGCGACGCCGACAAGCTGCTCGAGGCCATCCGATCCGTCAACGAGCCCGGCTTTGTGTTCGACATGAATGCCGGCACGCGTGACCGGGTTACCATCAGGCTGAAGAACCAGTGAATCAGCGATCGGACACGTAGCACTTTCTCGCGGCAAGGCCGACCGCCGAAGCCGACGTAGGACACAAGCCAGACCGCACCATTGCACGGAGAAATCGCCATGACACCGATGGGAATCCACGGCTACCTCACCAAGGCCGTCGCTGTTTCAGTTGCCTCCGCGTCGATCATTCTCTCGATCGGATGCACGCCGCCCCAGGCGCCCGGGCACGGGCGCGTCGATTCCGGCGCCGTCACCCGCGCCGAGGAAGACTCGGGGCAGATCTACCTGGCCGACATGCGCGAGGCCAGCGACCGCATGGTCGATTCGCTCATCAAGGACCTGGCCGAGTTGCAGCAGAACGAGCTGCGCCAGGGCGGCGACTACGAGTGCACGCTGGTCTATGGCGACATCGCGAACAAGTCCCGCGCCATGCCGACCGCGGACTTTGAGTACGTCCGCGAGCGGATGCGCGACATGATGCTCTCGAGCCGCGAGTTCCGCAAGAGCTTCCGCGTGGTTGAGAGCCGCGATCGCTACGAGCAGGTGCGAATCCGAGAGGAAGGCGCCTCCGACCCACTCCAGCGCAATACCGCCATCACCTCCAACCGCGTGCTCAATCCAGCGTTCACGTATTACCTCAATGGCAACACATTCCAGCTCGATCGCGGCACGACCCGCGGCTACTACTTCAACTTCCAGCTCATGCGCGCCAGCGACAGCGAGATCGTGTGGAGCCACAAGTACGAGGTGACGTACCGGTGATGCACGCCCCGCCCAACCCGGTGGGACTGCGTGGGCGCCACGCCCTCATCCGCTCGCTCGCACTTGCGGCGGCGCTCGCGGGCCTTTGGCTGCTCCCCGCGTGCGCCTCGGGTCCGGCCCACATGCAGGGCGAGTCCTCCACCATCGCGTTCGAGGACATCACCGACACCGCGAAGGAAATGGCCGAGAAGCTGGCCGCCAGCGATTTCCTGAAGGACCGCACGCCGAACTCGCCGCCTGTCACGATCACGCTCAGCAAGGTCGTGAACTACACGTCCGACGTGATCCGCGACTCGGAGCGCTGGTACCTGATGTACCGCGTGCTGGATTCCGTGCCGCTGCGCGAGCTACGGACCAACAAAAACATCAAGGTCGTGATCCCGCGCGAGCGGCTGGAGGACCTGCGCATCGCGGCCGGCGACCCGGACCTTCCGCCGCTGGGAGAGCAGCGTGACCCGACCCACGTGATGGACGCGACGTTTCGCTCCGTGACCTACCAGGCGGGCAAGGCCCGCACCGACGCGTACTACTGCCAGTATCGGATCACCGACATCCGCTCCGGCGAGGTCGCCTGGAGCGACGGCTTTGAGTTCAAGCGTTCCGCCCTCGGGCGATTGATCGACTAGGCATGCTGTCGCAAGCGTCATCTCGGTGGGGGGAAGCGGGCGCGATCGTGTGCGTCGCGCTGGCCGCCGCGTCGACCGGTTGCACCAACGGCGATCCGGACTTCGACATCCGCGCCGACGTCGCTCGCGGCGACTTCGCGCGTGCGGAATCCAAGCTGCGGAGCTACGTTCGCGACACCGACGATCGCCCGCTTGAATACCTGCTCGATCGCTCGCGACTTGGAATCGTCACGCTCGCCGACGGGCGGCCCGATGCCGCCGAGCCCTGGCTCGCCGAGTCCTTCGCAACGCTCCGGCGTCAGGGGCTCAACGAGAATCGCCAGGTCGGTGCGGCGGTGCTGGGCGAATCGGGCCAGCTTTTCTGGAAGGGCGAGCCCTTCGAGCAGGCGCTCACGCTGCACTACACCGCGCTCTGCTACGCGATGCTGAACCAGTGGGACAACGCGCGGGCGGCGGCGAACGCGTCGCTCTTCCAGCTGCGCAGCTACGCCCAAGCCGATCAATCGCTGAGCAAAGCCGAGCTCGCGCAGCGGGCCGCAACGCAGGACGAAGCGTGGCTCGACAAGGGCTACGCCAATGTGAAGACCGATTTCGCGCTCGGGTATTTCGTCGCGGGCGTGGCGAACTTCGCACTGGGACGGAGCGATCCGGACCGCGCGAGCGAAGCCCGCGACTTCTTCCGCGAGGCCTTCACGCTCCGTCCCGACCTTCGCCCCGTCGCCGAGGCGATCGTCGGCGGCCGGGTCAACACCGTCGTCTTCGTCGACACCGGCACCGGGCCATCGAAGCAGCGCTACGGCGACGACGGCGTGCTCACGCGATTCGCGGGCGGCGGCGGCGCGACCACCTGGCTCTCGATCTCGATCGATAACAACGCCCCCAGCAACGCCGCTCTCGCCTGTGACGTTCAGACCATGGCGAACGATCATCGCTGGAACAATCTCGAGGATGTGCGCCAGTTCAAGAGCCTCTTGGGCACCGGCCTGATCGCGGGCGGCGTCATCGTCGCCGGAACGAGCGACAATCGGAGCAGCGAGGGGCGGCGCAACGCCCAGCTCGCGACCGGCCTTGCGATGGTGCTCGCGGGTCTTGCCGTCAAGGCGACCGCGCAGGCGGACATCCGTCACTGCGAGGTGATGCCCGCGTCGATCCTGGTCGGCGCGACGACGATCGACGGCTCCGCGACGCTCGGCATCCACGGCCCGGGCCTCGACATGGTTCTGCCCGGCGTTCGCGGGCCCAGCGCCGCCGAGCCGCTCCGCGTCGTCTACGTGCGTGTGCCCGCGCAGCCCGTGCCCGCGTGGGCATCGTCGGGGCGCGTGGTGTACGCGACCGACTCGCTCGCCGTCCGCGTGCCGGGCGACGACCTGCCCTACATCCTGGGGGGGCGCTGCTGCCGAGCACCGAGCGCCGAGACGCTGCGCCTGTACCAGGCCTCGGGCAACCTCACGAATCTGTCGCTGATGGACCTGCAGAACCTCTACACCGACGAGGGCATCACCTGGCGCGCCGGGGATGAAGTCGACGGCCCGAAGCGTCACATCCTGAACGGCGGCACGTCGCTCGTCGCGCCGCTCGCGGGCTCGAGCGGCTTTGCCCGCCTCGTCGGCCAGGAGCATCCGCCCTACCAGCCCAAGTCCGCCCGCGCGAAGGAACTCGCCGCGTTCTATGCGGTCCGTGCAACGACCATGCCCGCGAACCAGACAAGTACGATCACTCCCACGGAGAAGAATCCATGAAAAGCAGCACATCCCGCACGCTCGTCCGCGCCATGCTCCTCGCGACGCCGATCCTGCTCGGCGCGTGCGACCCCGTGAAGGCGCCCGGCGCCGCCAAGGCCGATCCACTCCCGTCCGCCGCGTACCCACAGATCGTCGCGGCCGAGGGGCTGAGCGGCTACATCGCCTACGACGCGCCGAAAGTCAGCGCGACCAAGCCGATGGAAGTGACGGTGCCCGTGCGTGCCCTCACCGACAACCAAGACCTCAACATCCAATACCGCTTCTCGTTCTTCGATCAGAACGGCGTACCGCTCAACGACAACCCCGACTGGCGATTCCTCAAGCTCCCCTCCCGCAATCAGCGATTCCTCAGCGGCTTTGCCCGCGAGCAATCCGCGGTCGATTGGCGTCTCGAAATCCGCCCGGCGAAGTGAATTTCCGGCCAAGAGTGCCACCGACTGCGCCTCGCGGTCGGTGGGTCTTCTTCGTGGTTCCGCGATCCGGCCGGCGCATGCGGCAACCGCCGTGCAGCGGAGCCGCTTCGGGCCTCGGAAGTGTCGTCATCCGCGGCTGAGGCCGGAGGACATCACCTCCGCCACGTCACCCCGCCGTACACCGCCTGATCGCCCAGTTCTTCCGCGATGCGGATGAGCTGGTTGTATTTCGCGTTGCGATCGCTGCGGCACGGCGCGCCGGTCTTGATCTGGCCGCAATTGGTCGCCACCGCCAAGTCCGCGATCGTCGCGTCTTCGGTCTCGCCCGAGCGGTGCGACATCACGGCCGCGTAGCCGTTCCGCATCGCGAGGTTCACCGCCTCGAACGTCTCGCTGAGCGAGCCGATCTGGTTGACTTTCACGAGGATGGCGTTGGCGCACTTCTCGTTCAGGCCGCGCGTCAGGAACTTCTTGTTGGTCACGAAGAGGTCGTCGCCCACGAGCTGGACCTTGGCGCCGAGCTTGGCGGTCAGCTTGGCCCAGCCGCTCCAGTCGTTCTCCGCCAGGCCGTCCTCGAGCGAGCGGATCGGGTACTTGGCGGCCCAGTCGGCCCACATCGAGATCATGTCGTCGCTCGACACGACCTCCTTGCTGGACTTGAACATCATGTAGCCGCGCTTGCCGATCTTCTCGGCCTCGTTCCAGCACTCACTCGTCGCGGGATCGAGCGCGACAAAGATCTGCTCGCCCCACTTGTACCCCGCCTTGGCGGTCGCTTCCTCGATCAGCTTCAGCGCGTCCTCGTTGGTCTTGAGGTTGGGGGCAAAGCCGCCCTCGTCGCCCACGGCCGTCGACATGCCGCGCGAGTGCAGCACCTTCTTCAGCGTGTGATAGATCTCCACACCCGCGCGGAGCGCGTCCGCGAAGTTGTCGAAGCCCCAGGGCTGGATCATGAACTCCTGGAAGTCGACCGTGTTGTCGGCGTGCTTGCCACCATTGAGGATGTTCAGCATGGGCACCGGGAGGACCTTTGCGCCGGTGCCGCCGAGATAGCGATAGAGCGGAAGGCCCGACGCCTCCGCCGCGGCACGCGCCGCCGCCATCGACACGCCCAGGACCGCGTTGGCGCCCAGGTTCGCCTTGTTGGGGGTCATGTCGAGTTCGAGCATCCGCGCATCGATCGCCTCCTGCTCGCGGGCGTCGTAGCCCACCAGCTCGGGCGCGATCTTCAGGTTCACGTTCTCGACGGCCTTCAGCACGCCCTTGCCCATGTAGCTCTTGGCGTCGCCGTCACGAAGCTCGACCGCCTCGTTCTCGCCCGTCGACGCGCCCGACGGGACCGCGGCCCGCCCCAGAACGCCGTTTTCAAGCCTGACATCCGCCTCGAGCGTCGGATTACCACGGGAATCAAGAACCTGACGGGCCGAAATGGAGACGATCTCGAACGACATGGGGAACTCCTTGGCGAGGCGAAAAAACGATGCAGGCCAAGCGTAGCGCCGGGCGCCCGCAGCGTGAACTCGACGCGGAATACTCCCGGCACCCTCGTGCATCGTCGAATCTCGTGCCGGCGTGGCACCGCACCGGGCTTCTATGCCCGCCCTCCCACCACTCGGGAACGCCGGAAGCAATCCCGTGGCGCGATCACGGAACACGGGCTAAAATCTCCCTCACACCGGCCGCCGCATGGCCCGAGGAACGCATGCCCACCACACCCTCCGGCTTTTCCGAGCGCATCGAATCGCTCCGCTCCCAGCTCTTCGAGCAGGGGCGGCGCGTGCAATCGCTCCTCGAGATGGCTTTCAACGGCCTTTTTAGCCGAGACCTCGAACAGGCCAAGCGTTGCGTCGCGGCCGACGACGAGGTCGACAAGGTCGACGTGGAGATGGAACGGGCGGCGGTGGCGTTGCTCGGCGACGCGGTGAAGGAAGGCGCGACGCTCGACCAGGACTCGCTCCGCATGGTCCTGACGATCGTGAAGTGCAACAACGAGCTGGAGCGCGTGGCGGACTGCGCCGTGGAGATCGCGGAATTGGCCGCCCACATGCGGTCGCTCACCTCGCCCCTCCCCGACACGTTCCGCGTGATGGCCAACAGCTCGGTGGGCATTCTCCGCGACACCTGCGTGAGCATCCAGAAGAAAGACGCCGCCCTCGCCAAGGTCGTGCTCCAGAGCCAGCACGCGGTGACCGCGTTCAAGGACGCGCTCCTGCGCGACGCGGAGGAACGCATCGCCAAGGGGCAGATGTCCGTCGACTTCGCCTTCCGCCTCCATGAGGTCGCGACCGTGTGCGAGGTCGTGGCGGACCACTGCACAAACATGGCCGAGCAGATCATCTACTCGATGACCGGCGCGATCGTCCGCCACACCGAGGCCAAGTGGATCGAACTCCCGCGGTCTTGATCGCCCGCGGCGTCACGGCGTCGCCCGTGGCGGTCACACGAGCTTGAGGGCGTAGAAGATCGCGGTGAAAACAAGGTCGGCGAGGATGACCGCCACGACGCTCTGGACGACGGTGCCGGTGGTCGCCTTCCCGACGCCCGCGGCGCCGCCGACGACCTTCAGACCGTTGCCGCACGCGATGAGCCCGATGAGCAGGCCGAACACGCCACCCTTGCCCACGCCGGTAAGGAAGTCGACGAGCTTGGCCTGGTCGAGCGTGTTCTGTTTGTAGGTCGCCCACGGGATATCGAGTATCGTGATCGAGACGATGGCGGACATGCCGATCGCGACCAGATCGGCGAGCACCGCGAGCACGAGCATCGCGAGAACGCTGGCGATCACGCGCGGCACGACAAGAAACCGCACCGGGCTCAGCGCCATCGCCTCCAGCGCCTCGACCTCTTCCGAGACGACCATGGTGCCGATCTCGGCGGCGATGGACGCGCCCGCGAATCCCGTGAGAACGATCGCCGCGATCAGCGGACCGAGCTCGCGAAGAACGGCGACGCTCACGATGTTGGCGACCAGTTCCTTCTGCCCGAACTCGTCGAGCGGCGGCGAGAGCTGGAACGCCAGGATGAAGCCGATGCACCCCGACACGAGCGAGACGATCCCGATGGAGCGCAGGCCGACGCGGATGAGCTGGGACACGGCGGCCGACCAGCCGAGGCGGACGCGTTCCTTTCCGACGGCCTTGAGCACGACGGCGAGGGTGTCGAGGAGAAGCCCGACCATGCCGCCGATGTGCGTGAGGACTTCGAGGACCGGAGCGCCCATCGCGTGGAGCAGCCTGGCCGGCGCGGAGCGCGGGGCGAGGGGATCGGGGCTGGTCCTCGGGGCCTGACTCACGGGGGCTCCTTCGACGGGCTCATTCGCCCGCCGCGGCCTCCAGCGTATCGCGAGTCTCAAAGACCGTGTGGAGGCGCGCGATCTGGAAGATCGCCAGCACGCGCTGGGTGATGCCGACGAGGATGAGGCGGGCGCGGTTGCGGCGAGCGTTCTGGAGCGCCTCGACCAGCGTGGCGACTCCCGGCGAGTTCATGTCGTCCACGCGCGACAGGTCGATGATGATGCGCGGGCGGTTGAGGTCCGACGCCCGCTTCAGCACGGCGCGGAACGACGTCGCCTCGCTGTACGAAATCTCACCCATGGGTGTCACGACCACCATCGTGCCGCGGTCGTCGAAGTTCACTTGCAGTGGTTGCCCAGCCATGGCGCCCTCGCACTCGGAAAACGGTTCAGCACTTGCACTCGCCGCCCGGCTTGTCGTGCTCGGGCTGCTTCTTCACCATCGTCAGTTTCATCCCGCCACCGGGGCGCTTCTCGTACACCGCGGCGTCCATCACCTCGCGGATGATGTGGACACCCAGCCCGCCCGGCTTCACGTCGTCCAGATCGCGCCCCTTGATGTCGGCGGGGTCGATCTGGCGGGCCTCGTCCTCGATCACGATCTGGATCTCGGGCTTGCCGCCCTGCGGCCCGGGCCAGAGGCTCACCCAGATCGGGCGATCCGTCAGCTTGTCATAGCCGTGACGCATCACGTTGCACAACGCCTCGTCGACGGCCAGGGCAATCTGAGAGGTACACATCTCCGTGAAGCCGAGGCGTCGGCAGACGCCGGAGATCAACTCGCGCGCGCCGGCGAGGTAGAGCGGATTGCTCAGCATCTCGATGCGGATGTGCGGGGCTTCACTCACGCGACGCTCCTGCGTCCTTGTGCTCGCCGGCCCACGCGACCCAGTGGTCAACCGCCGCCCGGCGATCGGCCTCGGGCGCGGCGTAGTCATAGCCGTTGGTCGTGCCCGTCAGGCGGTGGAGCGTGTTGATCGCGACCAGTCGCGCGGCCGGGTCATCGCTGTCGAGGAGCTTGATGAGTTCCGGGATCGACGAGCGGTCCTTTCGGGCGGCGGCGTCCACGGCGGCGTCGAGGCGGGCGCCGGGATCGGCGGAGGCAAATCCGCGCGCGGGGCTGGAGCACCCGGCCCCGACGAGCCCGACGAGCCCTGCACACGCCATGAGACACATCCGCGTCAACGTCACGACGAGAGTGTACCGCCCACGGACCCTTCCGCCCATCCCTCGACCCGCGAAGCGACGCCCCCTAACCTCTCCGTTTCCCACTCCCCGGAGCGGCTTTCCATGCGACTCCCGCACGACGAGGTTGTTCCCGTTCTTGATTTCGGCGGTCAGACGGCCCAGTTGATCTGCCGGCGCGTCCGCGACGCGGGCGTCTTCTCCCTGCTCGTTTCGCCGTCGATTTCGCCCAAGGAACTCGCGGCGATGAAGCCCAAGGGGATCATCCTCTCGGGCGGGCCGAGCAGCGTGTACGAGCCCGGCGCTCCCACCTGCGACCCCGGCATTTTCGACATGGGCGTGCCGGTGCTCGGAATCTGCTACGGCCTGCAATTGGCCGCCAAGCTGATGGGCGGCGATGTCAGCCACTCCGCCCACCGCGAATTCGGACGTGCCGCCCTGGCGATCAACGACAGCCGGGATCTCTTCGCCGCGATCCCCGACCGCACGACGGTGTGGATGTCGCATGGCGATCAGGTCACCAACCTCGGCGCGACGCGCTTCGAGTGCCTTGCCTCCACACCGACCTGCCCCAACGCCGCGGTCCGCCACGTCTCCGGCACGCGTCGTTTCTACGGCGTTCAGTTTCACCCCGAAGTCACTCACACGCCGCACGGGAGCGACTTGATCCGCAATTTCCTCCATGAGATTTGCCGTTGCCGCGCCGACTGGCGCATGGCCAACTTCGCCGAAGTCGAGCGTCAGCGCATCCGCGAGAAGGTCGGGAACGCGCATGTGATCTGCGGCTTGTCGGGCGGCGTGGATTCCGCCGTCACCGCCGCGCTCATTCACTCCGCGATCGGCAAGCAGCTCACCTGCGTGTTCGTGGATACGGGGCTTCTCCGCAAGGCCGAACGCACGCTGGTCGAGACAACCTTCCGCGATCACTTCCACATCGACCTCCGCGTGATCGACGCGGAGAAGGATTTTCTTTCCGACCTTGCCGGCGTGGCCGATCCGCAGGAGAAGCGTCGGCGGATCGGGCATCGCTTCATCGACGTGTTCAAGCACGCCGCGCGGGACATCAAGGATGCGACGTTCCTCGCCCAGGGCACGCTGTATCCCGACGTGATCGAATCGGGGCACGGGCACGCGGGCCAGTCGGCGAACATCAAGCTGCACCACAACGTGGGCGGCCTGCCCGAAGACTTGGGTTTCACGCTCGTCGAGCCGCTCCGTGATCTCTTTAAGGACGAGGTCCGCAAGCTTGGAGAGGTGCTGGGCCTGCCCGAGCAGCTCATCTGGCGTCATCCGTTCCCGGGCCCCGGTCTTGCGGTGCGCGTGCTCGGGGAAGTGACGAAGCCCTCGCTCGACATCATCCGCGATTGCGACGAGATCCTGCTCGAGGAGATCGTCGCGGCGAACTTGTATCGCTCCACGAGCCAGGTCTTCGCGGTGCTATTGCCCGTGCGATCGGTCGGCGTGATGGGCGACGGACGCACCTACGACTCCGTCGTCGCGATCCGTGCCGTCGAAACCCAGGACTTCATGTCCGCGGACTGGGCTCGCTTGCCACACGACGTGCTGGCGCGAATCTCCAGCCGCATCATCAACGAGGTCCGCGGCGTAAACCGCGTGGTCTACGACATCTCTAGCAAGCCGCCCGCGACGATCGAGTGGGAGTGATCCGAACGCACCCCGGAACAGAAATGTTCCGAAACATCCCTTTCAATCTCCGAACAATTCGACATCTCTGACCCCGAGTGCCGATAAAATCGCTTACGTGGATGAGCCCGGTGGCGGTCTGCGCCCGTGGGGGCGTGCCGGCCGGGCTTTCACGGGGAGAAATCTCAATGCTCATGCTCACCAAACGAGTTTCTGGCCGCACGCTGGCAAGCGCGATCGTCGCGGCGAGCACGCTCGCGGCGCCGGCGCTGGCCCAGGACACGATCACCAAGGAAGACGTGATCGCCGGAACGATGAACATCGATTTCGGCACGCGCACGACCAAGGACACGTCGGGCGACCTCAAGGAAGGCTCGTCGGCGATCGGCGCGAAGGACAAGTACACGTTCACGCTCCGCGTCGCCGAGACGACCGAGTTCGCGGGCGAGATCCAGCGCCAGCCGAATCTCTACACCAAGCTCATCAACCGCAAGAAGCAGGAAGCCCAGCTCTTCTACAAGATCAACATGGCCGTGCTGAACCCCAAAGACCTCAAGCAGAAAAAGACCGTGGGCTCGTGGGTCGGGACGGTCCCGATCGACACGGCCAGCGGCGCGTTCGATCTCTCTGGCGGCTCGGCCAAGGAGAGCGCCCTGCGCATCGCGGTCGACGCCGTGGGTAAGGCCAGCGCCTTCACCGAGAACTTCGGCGGCAAGCTGGTGGGCAAGGCCGAGAACAAGCAATCTCTCGCGGCCTACACCTTCAAGCGCGTGGTCGGCAACAAGGAAGTCAAGGTCGAGGTCAAGAAGAGCGATCCGATCCGCTTCGACTCCGTCAGCCTCGCCAAAGGCCCCAGCGAAAATTACCCGCGCACCAGCGTCACCGGGCGCCTCGACTATGACTACGAGACCGGCAACTGGTTCACCGACGGCATCCGCTTCCGCTACACGCTCGACGGCAAGGAGACCGAGGACATCGTGACCGGCTCGATCAAGTGGGTCGAGGACCCGGACCGCAAGTCCAACGGCAAGGGGCACTACGAGTTCAACCTGCGCTTCAACGAAGAGAAGAACAAGAAGACCGGGAGCGAGGCCGCGGCGTTCGACAAGATGAGCGAGGAGGACGCGTTCTTCGCCGTCGATGATTCCGTGCCGTGCCTCACGGGCAAGATCATCTACCAGGACACCATGTCCGGCGAGAGCGTGACGGCCAGCAAGGTCGACTACAAGCTCAACGCCAACAAGCTCACCAAGCAGCAGGTGATGAACTTCTTCAAGATGTGGATGCTGGCGGTCGGCCCGACCAACGACGAGTAATCAGGGCTTTCGCACGCCGATCTCTCGCGAGGTCGGCGTGTCTTCTTCGGCTCTTCACGCCGCGTGCCGGGCACCTTCGGACGGCGCTTGGCGTCACCATCGGACATTCCGCACTCGCCTCAATCGGAGACGAATCATGGCACGATCGCTGATCGCGACCCTTGCGCACCGCTACGGCCCGCGCGTCTCGACCGCCGAACGGCGCGAGTTCCTCAAGCTCACCCTCGCCGCCTCCGCCGGGCTCCTCATGTCCTCCAACCCGGCGCTCGCCCGCCTCGGACGGACGAGCGCCAAGCGAGTGGTCGTGATCGGCGCGGGCTTCTCGGGCCTGGCGTGCGCGTACGAGCTGAAGGCCGCGGGCTACGACGTCACGCTGCTCGAGCCGCGCAGCCGCGTCGGCGGGCGTGTCTTCTCCTTCAACGCCGCCAACGGCACCGAGTACATCAAGGGACGCAACATCGAGGGCGGAGCGGAGCTGATCGGCTCCAATCACCCCGCGTGGGTCAATTACGCGAGCAAGTTCGGGCTTGAGTTCCTCGACGTCACCGACGACGAGGGAGAAGTCGTGTCGCCCGTCATCATCGGCGGAAAGCTCCTCGATTTCGAGGAAGCCGGCAAGCTGTGGGAGGAGATGGAGGCGGGCCTGGCGCACATGAACGCGCTGGCGGAGCCGGTCATCGCCGACGAGCCCTGGAACTCGCCCGACGCCAAGAAGCTCGACGAGCTCGCGATCGGCAAGTGGATCGATTCGCTGGAGATCTCCGGCCTGGCCAAGAAGGGCATGTGGATCAACCAGATGTCCGACAACGGGCAAGACCCGAATCGTCAGTCGCTCCTGGGCCAGCTCGCGGCGGTCAGAGGCGGTGGACTCGATAAGTTCTGGTCTGACTCCGAGGTCTACCGCTGCAAGGGCGGCAACGACCAGCTGGCACGCAAACTCGCGGAGGCGATCGGCGCGGACCGCATCGTGCTGAAGCTCCACGCGCGATCGATCACGCTGAAGAACAACGCCGTCGTCGTCGAAGCCAGTGACGGGCGGACGCTCGAGTGCGACGACGTGGTGCTCACCGCGCCGCCGCCGACCTGGGGCCGGATCGCGATCAACCCGGGCCTGCCCGGCGCGATGACGCCGCAGATGGGCCTCAACACGAAGTACTTTGCCCACGTGAAATCACGCTTCTGGGAAGACAGCGAGCCCAAGCGCAGCCAGTACGCGCTCTCCGACGGCGTGCTCTCGCAGACGTGGGACGGCACCGACGCCCAAGGCCCCGTGGACGAAACCAACGCCGGCGCGTGCCTCACCGCGTTCAGCGGCGGCCCCGAGGTGGCGCGGGCGCTGTCGATGGACAAGGCCGCCCGCGACAAGGAGTTCGCGGAGATCTACGAGCAGTTCTACCCGGGCTTCAAGGACAACCTGGTGCAGACTCGCTTCATGGACTGGCCCAAGGATCCGTGGGCGGGGGCGAGCTATTCGTTCCCCGCGCCGGGGCAGGTCACGAGCGTCGGGCCCTTGATGTCGCAGGCTCACATGGGCGGGCGCCTCCACATCGCCGGCGAGCACACCTGCTACAAGTTCGTCGGCTACATGGAGGGCGCGCTGGACTCTGGCATTCGCGTCGCCAAGCGGCTCGCAAAGCGTGACGGTGTGTTGAAGTAGGAAGTGACGAAGAGGGAGAGAGTCGAAGGGAAGAGTTGAATGCGTCGTCGTCGTGAATGATGGGCGGATATTCGGCCCGAGCCCACCGCGACCTTCCGGGGCAAAGACGCCCGAGCACCAACGTGCCCGGGCGTCCTGTTTTTCTTCATTTCGTCGCTTCGTCTCTTTGCTCTTCTACAAGAGCGGATTCTTCGCGCCCTTCACATACTCCGCGGTCGGGCTGAGGTTGGGCTGCGGGTTCACGAAGACATCGCTATAGAGTTCCGCGGGATCGGGGACGGGGGAGTTCTCCGCGAACTCGACCGAGTCGCGCACCAGCGCCCGCACTTCTTCCTGCATCTCCTGGAACTGGTCCTGCGACAGCGCCGGTTTGCCGGCCGCGTCGATGCGATCACCCATGAGGTACGCCGCGAGGCAATCGATCGAGTCCTTAGCCTTGAACTGATCGACCTCTTCCTTCGTGCGGTACTTCTGCGGGTCAGACATCGAGTGCCCGAGGTAGCGATACGTCTTGAGATCGACGAACGCCGGGCGCTGCTCGTCGCGGCACGCATCAACCAAGGGCTTGAAGTGGTCGTACAGCTCCATGATGTCGAAAGCGTCGATCACCCGTCCCTCGATGCCGTAGGCCCGCGCCTTGGCCATGAGGTCGTGCGCCATCGTGGTGCCGCGCTGGATGGCGGTGCCCATTGAGTAGCCGTTGTTCTCGACGATGTAGATGACGGGGATGCTGTAGAGCCCCGCGAGGTTCATGGCCTCGTGGAGTGCGCCCTGGTTCAGCGCGCCGTCGCCGAGGAACGCGAGGGCCACCTTTTTCTTGGGAGGCTGGCCGTCGAGCACGCCGGGGTTCGGCAGCGACTTGCCCAGCACCTCGCACTCGTACTTGGCCGCAAAGGCCAGGCCGGTGCCGAGCGGCGTTTGCGCCCCGACGATGCCGTGCCCGCCGAAGAACCAGTGCGGCTTGTCGAACATGTGCATCGACCCGCCCTTGCCCTTGGCGCAGCCGGTGGCGCGTCCGAACATCTCGGCCATGCACGCCCGCGGGTCCATGCCGCGAGCCAGCGCGTGCCCGTGGTCGCGATAGGCGTGAACGATCGGGTCGTCGGGCTGCAGCGCCTTGATGGTGCCGACCGCGACCGCTTCCTGCCCGGTGTAGAGGTGGCAGAAGCCGCCGATCTTGGCCTGCTGATACGCCTGGGCGGTGCGGTTCTCGAACTCGCGGATCAAAAACATGTCGCGCAGCCATTTGATGAGCGTTGCGTCGGGCAACTGCTCGGCGATCCGTCGGCGCGAATTGGCGCGGAGGGGATCGGACTTGGCTGGCGATGGGGCCGGCGAGGGTGCGGAGGCCTGGGTCATCTCAATTCCTTCCGCGTCGATGGCCGACGTGGATACCGGGCGTTCGCTCGGAGCCCGGGCGAGGGGCGAGAGCGGTCAACAAACGGGCACAACCAAGAAAAAACGCGCCCTTTCGGACGCGTGAAGATCATAGGTCGGGGTGATGGACTTGTCCGAATGGACCAACCGGGCATTCGCCGGGCTTATCGCACGATCCGCTCCTCTTTCTCCGGGGCCTGGGCCGTCGCCAAGGGCGCCTGGCTTTGGAGCAGGAGCAGGGCGGTCTGGAGCTGCGTGTCCATCCCCTTGGTCAGGAGGTCATCGGGGTTCGGGCGGGGCTTGTCGCTCTTGAGGGGCTGGCCGTTCTCGTCCAGGGGCATGACATCCGCGTCGCGACGCAAGAGCACCGCGTCGACGATCTGCTGCGGGAGCATCTCGACCTCGATGTCGGGGTTGACGCCCCAGACCTTGTCGCCCGGGTTGCGATGGATGAGCTTGCCGGAGGGAAGCAGGTAGTGCTGGGTGGTCAGTTTCATGGCGGCGCGGTTGCCCAGGAGCATCCGGACGTCCTGCACCGAGCCCTTGCCGTAGGAGCGCTGGCCCACCAGCACGCATTTGATCCGGCCCTGGCGCGCGTAGTCCTGCAGCGCGCCCGAGACGATCTCGCTGGCGCTGGCCGAATCCTGGTTGACCAGCACGACGCACGGCGTGTTCGACAGGCGTGCGCCGCCGGTCGCCCGCTCCTGTCGGATGATCCGCTTGGCGCCGTCCTCGGTCGAGACGATCACGCCCGAGGGGACGAACCGGCTCGCGACATCGACCGCCTGGTCGAGCAGACCGCCGGGATTGAATCGCAGGTCGAGGATCAGTCCGTTGAGCCCACCGTCGAGCATCTTGTTCAGGGCCTCGTCGAGATCGCGGGTGGTGCTCTCGGTGAAGCCCGTGAGGCGGACGTAGCCGAGGCGTGCGTCCTTGTCGATGTACCAGTTCCAGTCGTCCTCGCGGGCGCCGTCGCGCGTCCAACCCTTCACGGATCGGAGCGGGATCTCGGCCCGGGTGATCTTGACGTCGAACTCAAAGGACTTGTTGTCGGCGTCGTTGGCGGGCACGAGGGGATTGGGGCGGCGCTCGATGGTGAGCGTCACCTCGGTTCCGGCCAGGCCCGTGATGTTGTCGACCGCCTGATCGAGCGTGAAGCCATAGGTCGGTTTGCCGTTGACCCGCTTGATGAGATCGCCGGTGCGCAGGCCCTTGCGCTGGGCGGGCGCTCCCTCGATGGGCGAGACGATCTTGATGTTGGAGAGCTCGTCGTACTGGATCTCGACGCCGACGCCGATCAGGCGTCCCTGGGTGCCGCGGTTGAAACGGGCGAGTTCGTCCGGCCAGATGATGGCCGAGAAGGGGTCGAGCCGCTCCATCGCGCCGTTGCCGAACTCGTGGAGGATCGCCTGGTCCATCACCCCGATGGTCTTGCGGTTCTCGTCGAGGATCGAGTTGAGCATCATGTCGGCGGTCGAGTAATCGATCCGCTCGGCGTCCTTGGCGATCTTGTCGTGCCAGTATTGGAGTCGGGCCACGAACTGCTCGCGCTTGGCGGCGTCGGCGAGCCCGATGAATGCGCCCTTCAGGTCTTCGGTCTGCACAAGCACACGCACCGCCTCGAGCCCGCCGTGCAGGATCGTGTGGAGCGGCACCTTGGCGACGTGCTCGGACCCCGCCGCGGCGACGGCACGCACGATCATCGAGCGATCGATGAACTTCAGCTTCTCGCGGAAATCATCGCCCACCGGGTTGTACGGCGGGAGCGGCTCGGTCTTTTCCGCCAATTGGCGCGCGTTGCGCAATTCCCACAGCCTCTGCGGCACGTACGTCCGCAGCATCCCCATGCGGTGGTTCTGGCGATCAATGTCTTCCTTGTACTGGCCCGACTGCTCGAAGAGCGCGTCGAGGCGGTAGAACAGCTCGCTGGCGATCAGCCAGTCGGCGCGGGCCTCGGCGGCGCGGGCCGCGGCGTCCGCCCGCTTCACCAGCTCCTGCACGCGAGGGTCGTTGAGGACGCCCTGCTTGTCCTTGGAAACAAGCTGCTTCTCCAGGGCCGTCACCAGCGCCTTGGAGATGGCGATGTCGCTCTGCTGATCGGCGAGGGCCTTGTCGAGTTCGCCCGCGAGCTGGTCGAGCTTGGCCTGGCGATCGGTCTCCTTCTTGCCGAGGCTGTCGCGCAGTCGCGTCAGCGAGGTATTGAGTCGTTCGTCGCTGAAGTTTGGCGTGCGCCCGATGGTGTCGAAGAAAGCGCGCGAATCGCCGCGCGAGGCGGTGGTCCAGAGGTCGCGGGCCCAGTCGGACTGCGACACCGCCGCGACGGGGGTCGTGGTCTGTGCGCCGACGGGCGACGCCGCTCCGATCGTGCCGACCGCAACGACGATCGATGCGATCCAGTTTCCGGCCCACCCACGACGCGACGTGCTCAAACTCTTCACGCTCACCTCCATCGACCGTCCGGCGTTCCATCGTGCGCCCGAGACCCGCGTGCCGGGCGCTGGTCCAAACGGGTCCGATTGGAACCCGATCGTCCGGCAAGATCGGTCCGCCGACGCTCGGCACTCAACCGAATGCCGGCGCGCCCGTCAATCTTGCGCCCGGCGTACCGATCGCCATCATATCGGACGCCCGCCGACCTCTTTGGGTTCGCGTGGAAATGGGTTGCAGACTCCGAAAACTCGCGCGGACATGCCAGCGGACGTTCGTATCTTCATTGACTAGTGGCGTCGCGATGAACCGGCTCACCAACCCGGACCGTCGCCTCGCTTCTGGTCCAGCATCCAACGGCGAGATACCGAGATCGACAACTCAACTTCTCGCCGTGTGCCGCATGATCTGCCGGGCCACCACCGCCGCCATCGCCAGCGACACCGCGCCCGCCGCCCCAAAGATCGCGACCTCGAAGTTCTGCTCGCCCAGCCATCCCCTCTGCTTGGCCAGTTCGGCCAAGAGCGGGCAGAGCGGCCCGATCGTGTAGCCGACGCCCACCAGCGATTCGTGCGTTCCGCCCGCCTCGACCTCGGCCCTTCCGACCTCCAGGGCGTAGTACACCGCCCCCGAATACACAATCGCCATGCCCACGCCGAACACGACCAGCCCCGCGACCTGCACCGCGACGCCCGCGGTCTCCTTCAAGAAACCCGGCGTGACCACGGTGACGCCAAAGCCGGCAAAGACCAGCGCCGCCCCCACCACCGCCGGCCACCATTTGCCGTGCCACGACTGGGCGCGGCCCATGAGCCAGAACGTGATCGCCCGTGCCACTAGCCACGACGCCGCAAGCTGCACCGCCGCCGTCGCGCCCACGCCCATGCGTTGCATGGCGCCGGGGAGATAGGGCGACATGGCGCTCAGCATGATGTAGCCCGTGGGCAGGAGCGTGCGGAACGTCGTCAGCAGCGTGGCATAGATCGGCGGGTGTGGTTCGTGGTGCTCCGGCGCGTGGGCCCCCGGCTCACGCGGCAGCTTCAGCACCCACAGCACCGTCAGAACGTGCATCACGCCCAGCACCAGCACCACCAGCGCCGGCCATTTCTCCACCAGTCCCGACATCCCGAAATAGGACACGATGATCGCGCCCGACCACGTCGCGTTCCAGATCCCCGCGGCCTTGCGCAGCTCCTCGCCTTGCCTCGCGCCCGACAAAAAACTCTCGACCACGGGCCAGAGCACGCCGGTCAAAGGGCTGTACAGAACCACCATCGCCCACACCAGCCACGAGCCCGATGGCCCCAGGCGCGTCGCGATGAGCGGGAGCACGCCCAGCGCACCCATGAGCGAGAGAGTCCAGACCATCACGCCGCGCGTTGACAGCCCGCGCCGGTTCAGAAACTCGACCGCCGCGTGCGAGAACCGGGCGGCGAGGATGTACGTCACGCCGAGCGCCAGCGCCAACCAGTAGTTGTCGAGATCGGAAAGGCCGAAGCCCGACTTGGTGAGGAAGAACACGCCGTTGGTCACGACGCCCGTGCCGATGCTGCTGACAAACGTGATCGCCAGCACCGCGCTCAATGGAGCGGCGGCGGAGGCCGTTCGGCCTGACTGGCTTCCTGCCGGGGCTGGATTGGTGGCGTGGGTCAAGGCGACATGCGTCAAAGTCGACGATCAACTCTTCCTGGGGAGGGACGCGTCGAGCGAGCCTTATTGCCCGCCGGGCGGAGCGATCGTAGGATGCGCCGTCCGCGGCACAGGCCGCGATTGAAAACCCGTGTCCATCCACGTCCCCGTAGCTCAACTGGATAGAGCGCTGCCCTCCGAAGGCAGAGGTTACAGGTTCGACTCCTGTCGGGGATGCTTCCCCTCGAACACACCTTCAATGTTGAGCGGATCACCGCCGCGGCAATGCGAGCGCGGTCTCGCCGCCTCCTCGCGCTTCATCCGCGAAAGCGTGCGTAGGGGCCTCGCTCCAAAAAACGACCGCGGCCCGGACTGGCCGGGCCGCGAAAGCGGGCGAAGGGACTTGAACCCTCGACTTCTACCTTGGCAAGGTAGCGCTCTACCACTGAGCTACGCCCGCGAGTTGTCAATCCGACCGGGACCGTCTGAATCGGCGTCCCAACCGGGGACATGAACCTAGGAAGGCACTCGCCGGGAGTCAACGAGGGGACTGTGCCGAGCTTGCGGACTGGGAGGCCGCCCCCCGCGCCGCGGTGATCGCCTCCACGACCTGGGATGGGTTATACGCGTTGCTCTTCCAAGGGGTCGCGTACCCCGGCCCCTTGATCGCCAGGAGCGGAATCCCGGGTTCATTCAGTTCCTTCAGGAGCGCCCAGCCCGGGGCCTTCTTGCTGGAAAGATCCACCTCAAACGCGACCACTCCCGGCTGCTTCAGGGCCTCGCGGACCACCTCGGTCCCCAGCACGGTGCCCTTGAGCGTCTGGCAGTTGAGGCACCACGTCGCGGTGAAGTCCGCGATCACAACTTTCCCTTCCGCAACGGCCCTCTCGTACACCGCGGGCTCGTACTCGCGCCACAGATTGTCCTCGGCCTCTTCCCGGGCGATGCCCGTGAGTCGGGCGGCCCACCAGTAGCTGCTCCCCGCCAGCCCGACCGCGATGACCATCGCCGTCAGGCGTGCCCCCGCCCCCTTGGTGATCTTGAACGCGCGGAACACCAGCCACAACGCCGTCCCCAGCGAGATCGCAAAGACGAACCACCACTCGATGGTCTTGCCGAGGTAGGGCGACTCCGCGATGAATGTCTTGACCGCCACGCCCGTGAAGTACACGCCGAACGCCGCCATGATGAGCGAGAGCACCTGCTTGATGAGGTCGCTCGCCGGGCCGGTTCGAGGGATGAACGAGATCAGCTTGGGCCAGATCGTGAGCACCAGGTACGGCAGAGCCATCCCCACGCCCACCGCAAAGAACACCGAGAACGCCAGCCCCGACGACTGCTGCGTCGCCCACGAGACGCCCGACGCCGCGAAAGGCCCGAAGCACGGGGTGCCCAGGAGCGCCGTCATCACGCCGAACAGGAACGATCCATGCAGCGTGTCGTGCCGCGGCTGGATCGCGTACAAGCCCTGCGGCAGGTTGAGCGTGAACACGCCCAGCATCCCCACCGCCATCGCGATGATGAACAGCCCCACGCAGAGCTGGAACGTCGCGTTCCCGAACAGTTCATTAGTCGCCGAGAAGAACTTGAGCGACACGATCAGCACCGCCAGCGCCGCCCAGAACGACACCACACCCAGGAACATCGCGACGCCAAGCTGGATTCGCCGACCGGCGTGCTCGCCCGCCGCCTGCTGGATCGCGAAGATCTTGATGGGGATCAGTGGGAGCACGCAGGGCATGAGGTTCAGGATGAACCCGCCCAGCGCGGAAAAGAGCAGGACCACGAGCGTGTTGCCCGAACTGAATCGCAGGCCGAAGAGATCAAAGACCGCGTCGGTGCTCGCGGGGGTCTGGGCTGTTGACTTGGGCGCGTCGCCCGAAGTCGACCGCGCGTTCGAGCTCAGCACCTCGCCCGGTTTCTCGAACACCTTCGAATCAAAGCCCGCAAACAGCGACGCATCGTCGACTGATTTCGTTGCCGCCGGATCGACCCTCAGCGTCACCGACAGTTCCACCGTCTCCGACGGCATGCACACCTTGTCGTTGCACGCCTGGTACTCGACCGTGATCGGAATCACAAGCTCGCCGCTCGCGTCTTTGGCGATCTCGATCGGCACAAACGCGACGGCCTTGCCCTCGTAAACCGGATAGGGCTCGGGCTTGCCGCTCCCGACCAAGTCCACCGCGATGGTGTGGGTCGGCGGGAACTGAACATCCCGGAGCGTGACCCCCTCGGGGGGCTTGAGCGAAACCTCCGTCGCGATCGGATCGAACAGACCCTGCCATGACTTCGGCACGACCGGCTGGTTGGGGTGCGAGTGCCAGCCCTTCTGATGGTCGAGCACGATGGCGATCGCCAGCGTGTCGCCCGGCGCGACCGTGGTCCGCATCGGAGTCACCGAGACATCCACCACCTGCGGCTGGGCCTCCGCCCGAACTGGCAGCCACAGCCCCGCGATCGCCAACACCGCGGCCATGAGCAACGGAAGCAGCCGCGCTGGTCGAGCGTCCCCGGGCGCGGTCAGAGCGAGATTGGTCATGCACAACCTTATGGCCCCGCCCATCGGTCGGTTCGTCGGGCTGTTGCACGCACATGTGGATTGGCTCTTGTTTGGTCTCAAGCCGGGGCGGGCGGTCGGTCGATAACCGACGTGGACTTTGGACGGGAGCCCGGCGCGCATGGCGGACGTGTTAGACCAAAGCGAAGTCGACGCACTGCTTTCGGCGGTCTCGGAAACGCCGCAGGTCGTTGAGAAGCCGCAGGCGACGATCTTCACGCGCCGCAACATCGACCCCTCCACGCTGGAGATCAAGAACTACGACTTCAAGCGCCCGGAACGTGTCAGCAAGGATCAGATGCGCTCGCTCCAGACGCTGCACGAGGCGTTCGCGAGAAATTTCGGCGCGTCGCTCTCGGGCTTCCTGCGCACCATCGTCGAAGTCCGCGTCGCGACCTGCGAGCAGATGACCTACTCGGAGTTCATCTCCGGCCTCCCCAACCCCACGAGCTTCAACCTGCTCAAGACCGACGCGCTTGAGGGGCAGATGTGCATGGAGATCAGCCCCCTCATCATCTACCCCATCATCGACCGCCTGCTGGGCGGCAACAGCCAGGACCTTTTCATCCCCCAGCGTCCCATGACGCTGATCGAAACTCGCCTCATCAGCAACGTCACCAACCGAGGCCTGGCCGCTCTCTCCGAAGCCTGGGCGGGCGTCAAGCACCTCACGTTCACGATCTCCGCGACCGAGAGCAACCCGCAGTTGGTCCAGATCGTGCCGCCCAACGAGGTCGTGGTGGTCGTCGGCTTCGAGGTGAAGATGAACAACCGCGCGGGCACGATGAACCTGTGCATCCCGTACAACGTCATCGAGCCGGTGGTCGAGGACCTGAGTTCACAGAACTGGTTCGCCGCGTCGCAGAACCAGAAGAGCGATGCCGCCGCCGCCCAGATCGCCGTCACGCTGACCCGCGCGCCCCTGGAGGTGACGGGAGTGCTGGCGGAAACGACGATCACGCTGTCGGACCTGATGTCGATGACGCCCGGCGACGTGATCACCACGGAGAAGCAGGCCGCGACCCCGGTGGTTCTGTCGATCGAGGGAGAGAAGAAGTTTCTCGCCAGTGTGGGACAGTTCCGGGGAAACCGGGCCCTTCGAGTCGTTCGCGCGGTCGGGCCCGACGACCGGGTATAGCCCTCAAACGAGCCGGAAACGCGATCTTTGCGCTTCATTTCCCGGATGCTTACCCCGGCAAAATCCGGGATGAGGATCGTGATTCACCCGACCCCGAGGATTGACCCAGAACGGTTTGTCTGAATATTGTTGGGTGTCCCTGGGCGCGGTCGCCCGGGGTGGTTGTTTGACAGGCGGAACCCATGAACGCAGTCACGAACCATGCTCGGTAAGCGGTCCACCACGTGGATCGGTCGCGCCGCGACCGAAGGACCGCTCGGGCCTTTGGGTCCAGGCTCGGAGGTGACTCCGATGCGCTGAATCCAAAGAGTTCGGCCCGGTCGCGCCCTCATCAAGGCGTCGCGATCGGGCGGAGCAGGATTCGGGGCCACGGGCGTGCGCAAGCCGCCGGTGGCTTCGGCGTTTTTGGGCCCGTGTGATCCGCCCTTGTCCGTGATCTGTTTCGCTCTTTGTTTCCGCAGGACATCTCGACAAACCGACATCCCGGAGTGCTGGCCATGATGAACCCCACCGAAATGTTGCGCATCCTCGACTCGATCGCCCGCGACCGCAACATCGACAAGCAGATTCTCGTCCGCGACCTCGAGCAGGCGATGGTCTCCGCGGCCCGCAAGCACTACCAGACCCTCGACACCGAGGAGTTCACCTGCACGCTCGACGCCACGACGGGGCAGCTCACGCTCTTCCGCCACGGGCAGCCGCTCGAGATGGCGCCGGCGGCCCTGGGACGCATCGCGGCCCAGACCTTCAAGCAGGTCATGATCCAGAAGTTCCGCGACGACGAGCGCGCCAGCGTCTTCGAGGAGTTCAGCAAGCGTGTGGGCGAGATCGTCACGGGCACCGCCCAGCGCTACGAGGCGCGTTCGCTCATCGTCACCGTCGATCGCAGCGAAGCCTTCATGCCGCCCAGCGAGCAGATCCCCGGCGAGCAGTTCCAGCCCGGCGACCGCGTGCGCTGCATGATCCTCGACGTCCGCGACGCGGGCAACCAGGTCAAGATCGTCCTCTCGCGCGGGCACCCGGACTTCATCAAGCGACTCTTTGAGGTCGAGGTCCCCGAGGTCTCGGAAAAAATCATCGAGATCAAGGCGATGGCCCGCGAGGCCGGCTACCGCACCAAGATCGCGGTCTCCAGCGTCGATTCCAAGGTCGACGCCGTCGGCGCGTGCGTGGGCGTGCGCGGCAGCCGCATCAAGAACATCGTCGACGAACTCAACGGCGAGAAGATCGACATCGTTCGCTGGAACGAGTCGAGCCAGATTCTCATCCAGAACTCGCTCAAGCCCGCCGAGGTCGCGGAGATCTCGCTGTGCTTCGAGCTCGGGCGCGCCACCGTCGTCGTCCGCGACGACCAGCTCTCGCTGGCGATCGGCAAGCGCGGCCAGAACGTCCGCCTCGCCGCCCGCCTCACCGGGTGGGACATCGACATCCTCACGCCCGAGGAATACGGCAAGGGCCTTGACACGCTCTCGACCACCCTGCAGGAGATCGAGGGCGTCACCGAGAAACACGTCGACAAGCTCGTCGCGCTCGGCATGGTCAGCGTCTTCGACGTCGAGGAAGTCGGCGTCGACGTGCTGATGACCGAGCTTGAGCTGAGCGAGGACGCCGCCAAGGCCGCCGTCGAGCGTGCCTCGGTCAAGGCCAAGGAAGTCGCCGAGCAGCAGCAGAAAGACAAGGAAGAAAAGGCCCGCCTTGCCAAGGAACAGGCCGAGGCGGGCGCGAGGCTCCTGGGCGGCATGGGCGGCGTCGCGCCGGGCGACCAGGCCGCCGACGCCATCCTGGGCGCTCCGGCGCCGGGCGCGTCCGACGACGCGCGGGCGGCGGACATTCTGGGCCAGGGATAAGGCAAGAACTCTGAACGAGTGGAGTGAGAAATCCCGCGGCGATCGCCGCCGCGGGTCGTGCGGGAGTGAGAGAGCGGATCGGTGGTTCAGGGTCGCGACGGCGTTTCGCCGTCCGACAAGTTGGAGCGGACATTGGCCAGACGCATCTTCGAAATCGCCAAAGACCTCGGGATCGAATCCAAAGCCATCGTGGCCAAGTGCCAGGCGGAGGGAATCCCCGAGTCCGTGGTGAAGAACCACATGTCGACCATCACCGCGGGCCTCGAGCAGACGATCCGCGAGTGGTTCTCCAACGACGGCGGGGCCCACGCCACCGCCGCCACCGAGACCGCCGCCAAGGTCGACCCCACGGCGGTCAAGGCCAAGGCTCGCAAGAAGTCCGCCGACGAGCACAAGGACGCCGACGACGCGCACGCCGCTGCCACCGCGGTCGTGACGCCCGTCGCTCCGAGCCAGCCGGCCCACCCCGCCGTCAGGCCCGAGCCGACCAAGATCGAGCGCCCGCGTCCCGCGATCGTGCCTTCCGTTCCCACGACGCCGACCCCCTCGACTCCGCACGCACCCGCCGAGGCCAGGCCCGGCGTTTCTCCGGCCCACGCTCCGGCGCACGCGCCGACCGCGATCCCGCGCCCCGCGGTGGTCACACCCCCGCCCGCGACGCCCGTCGCCCCGGCGGCGCACGTCGCGCCACCCCCGGCCGCCAAAATCGTTCCGCCCGCCACCGCGAAGCCAGAATCCAAGCCGGAGGCGCACTCCGAGCCCAAGCCCGAGGTTCGTCCCGCCGCCGCAGTTCAGACGGATCAGGCCGCCAATCAGGGCGGCGGCAGCTCGCCCGTGGAAGCCAAGTCCGCGCCGCACGCGCGCCCGACGCCTCCGCCGCGCAGCGTCACCCCCGCGCCCATGAACGTCCCCACGCGCCCGACGGTCATCACGCCCGCCGGCCCGCGACTCTCCGCGCCAACCCAAGTCAAGCTCAGCGGCCCGAAGGTCGTCCGCGTCGAAGCCCCCGAAGTCATCGAAGCCCCACGCCCGCGACGCACGCCCGGACCCGGCGGCGCCCCCGGCGGGCCCACCACCATCGGCCGCCCCAGCGGACGCGTCGGCGGCGGCGGCGGCGGTGGCGAGGACGACGATCGCGGTCGTTCGCCGCGTCGCAAGACCGGGCCGGCGGGCAAACGCTCCACCGGCACCGGCGTGCCCGAACGCCGCCGCGCCTCCAGCGGCGAGGAATGGGTCGGCAAGACCGCCGGCATCTTCAGTGAACAGGACCTCATCGAGCGCGAGGCCCGCCTTCTCCGCTCCGGCGGATATCTGAAGAAACGCCGCCAGGACATGAAGAAGCAGTCGGGCGCCGGCGGCCCCGGCGACGACGACGCCGCCGAAGGGCGCGTTATGATCCAGGCCCCCTTCACGATCAAGGACCTCTCCGAGGTGACCGGTGTCAAGGGCGCCGAGATCGTCAAGAAGCTCTTCCTCATGGGCATCCCGGCGACGATCAACTCCGGCATCGACCCCGCCAAGGCCCAGGAGATCATGATCGACTTCGACATCGATCTCGATGTCACCGAGCGCAAGACCGCCGAAGAAGTCGTCAGCCAGGCCTTCGAGAACCGCGAGAAGATCGACGAACGCCCGCGAGGCCCGGTCGTCACCATCCTCGGCCACGTCGACCACGGCAAGACGTCGCTCCTCGACCGGATCCGCAACGCCAACGTCGCCGCGGGCGAAGCCGGCGGCATCACGCAGCGGACCAGCGCCTTCCGCGTTCCGATCGAGGTCGAAGGCCAGAAGAAGGAAGTCGTCTTCCTCGACACGCCGGGCCACGAAGCCTTCACGTCCATGCGTTCGCGCGGCGCGAAGATGACGGACGTCGTCGTGCTGGTCGTCTCGGCGCCCGAGGGCGTCATGCCCCAGACCATCGAGTCGATCGCCCACGCCAAGGCCGCCAACGTGCCGATTGTGGTCGCGCTCAACAAGATCGATCGCCCCGACGCCACCGAGCCGCAGATTCAGAAGACCCTGCGCCAGCTCGCCGACGCCGGGCTCTCCCCCACCGAGTGGGGCGGCGACACGGAGATCGTCCACGTCAGCGCCGTCACCGGCCAGGGCATCAAGGAACTCCTCGAAGCCCTCGACTATCAGGCCCAGCTCCTCGAGCTCAAGGGCGATTTCGGCGGCGACGCCCGCGGCACCGTCATCGAGGCCAAGACCGAGGAAGGCCGAGGCTCGGTCGCCAACCTGCTCATCCAGCAGGGCACCCTCAAGGTCGGCGACTTCGTGGTCGCCGGGCGCGCCTTCGGCCGCGTCCGCGACATCACCGACGATCGCGGGCAGCGCGTGCGTGAATCGCAGCCCCCGGCGCCCGTGCAGATCTCGGGCCTGGACGAAGTGCCAGACGCGGGCGATCGCTTCTACGTCGTCGACTCGCTCAAGAAAGCCCAGGAAGCCGCCGAGCAGCGCCGCCACCGCGAACGCGAGGCCCAGCTCGCCCAGCCCAAGGTCACACTCGACAACCTCTTCTCGCAGATGTCGGAGAAGGACGTCAAGGAAATCCTCGTCGTCCTCAAGGCCGCCGAGCAGGGCACGGTCGACGTGCTCCGCCACGAGTGCCAGAAGGTCGGAACCAGCGAGGTCAAGGTCCGCGTGCTCCACGCGGCGGTGGGCGGCATCACCGAGAGCGACGCGCTCCTGGCCGATGCGTCCAAGGCGATCATCATCGGCTTCAACGTCATCCCGTCGGGCAAGGCCCGCTCGCTCGCCGAGCAGAAGGGCGTTGAGATCCGAACCTACGACGTGATCTACAACATCACCGACGACCTCAAGAAGGCCGCCGAGGGCCTGCTCGCCCCCGAGCTGCGCCAGGAAGTCCTGGGCCACGCCGAGGTGCGGCAGGTCTTCAAGATCAGCAAGGTCGGCGCCATCGCCGGCTGCTACATCACCGACGGCACGGTGCAGCGCGACGCCCTCATCCGCGTCACCCGCAACGGCATCGTCATCGAGAACAACCGCCGCCTCGCCCAGCTCAAGCGCTTCAAGGACGACGCCAAGGACGTCCGCGCCGGCATGGAGTGCGGCATGAAGATCGACGGCTACGACGACATCAAGGAAGGCGACGTCCTCGAGTGCTACAAGCAGGTCGAGGTCAAGAGGACGCTGTAAGACAGAAATCGCCAAAGGGCCAAATCACCAGATCGCCCAATGGACAAATGCAGAGGAAGTCACGCCCGGCTCGACCGGCCTCCGTTTCACCTGTCCACCTCACCACTTCTTCTTTTTACTTCGTCACTTCGTCACTCCGTCACTCCGTCTCTCCGTCTCTTTGCCTCTCCGTCCCATTCCCCCATGATCATCGGAATCCTTCAGTTCGAACTGTTGATCCACGGCTCTGAGTCCCTCAAGGACAAGCGCCGCGTCGTCCGCTCCGTCAAGGACCGTCTCCATCGCGAGCACCAGGTCTCCGTCGCCGAAATCGCAACTCAGGACACGCTCAACCTCGCCACCCTCGGGCTCGCGTTCGTCGGGTCCGACGGGCGACACGTCGGCGAAGTGCTCGACCAGATCACCGCCAAGCTCCGCGCCATCCCCGACGCCGAACTGGGCGATACCACCCGCGAACTTCTGCACGGACGGGCCGGCGAGATTTCATCCGACCCCGGCGCCAGCGACGACTCCGACCCCGAGCTGGACCGGAACCTCATCGACCTTGGCCTTGCCGCGCTGCGCCAGCCCCCTTCCACGGAGGGCCGCCCATGAGCCGTGATCGAGAGAAGACCAACCACCGCACCGAGCAGTTCGCGGCCGAGCTTCGCGAGTTGATCCAGGAGATCATCCTTCGCGGGTTGAACGACCCGCGAATCTCCGGGCTCATCACCGTCACCGGCGTGCGCGTCACCCCCGACGCCAAGGAAGCGCACGTGAAGGTCTCCGTGCTCCCCGAGGAAAGGCAGGACCTCACCTACCACGGCCTGAAGGCCGCCTCCAAGCACATCCGCCACCTGCTCTCCGACACCATCCGCCACCGTCAGATACCCATGATCGTCTTCAAGCTGGACGAGACACTGAAGCGCGAAGCGGAAGTGAACCGGGCGTTGGCGCAGGTCGCGCTCGAACGCGAAGCCAAGGCCGCCGCGGGCGCGAACCCCGAGCCGCTCGCCCCGGAACCCCCCGACTCGACACACAACGGGGAGCCATCCGCGTGACGACTCCCGACGCCGCCAAGAAGTTCGCGACGCTGCTGAAGAAGCTCAAGGGTGTCACGCCGCTCCCCGAGCCGCTCCCAGAGCCTGCGCCCCCCTGGCTGGAGCCCGTGGTCGAGGAGCTGATCTTCTCGATGCTCGTGTGGGACGCGCGCAGCTCGCAGGCCCGCGAGGCGCTCGCCCGCATCCGCGCCGGCGTGGTCGACTACAACGAACTCCGCGTGTGCTTCCCCGAAGAGATCCGCCAGATGCTGGGCGATCGCTATCCCAAGGCCGCCGAGCGTGCCGCCCGCATCCGCGCCGCGCTCAACGACATCTACAAGCGCGAGCACAGGGTCACGCTCCAACCCGTTCTCTCCGCCGGAAAACGCGACGCACGCCAGTACCTCGAAACGCTCGATGGCGTGCCGACCTTCGCCGCCGCCCGCGTCTTCCTTTCCTCCTGCGCCGGGCACGCCATGCCCGTCGATGATCGAATCCGCGATTTCCTCGCTGAGGAGGGCGTGCTCGCCCCCACCGAAGAGGCCGAGGCGGTGTCGGGCTGGCTCGAACGTCAGTTGAAGGCGGGTGAGGCGCTCGCGGCCTACGGCGCTCTCCAGGCGGCCGCCGACGAACTCGCGAAGAAAACCACGAAAAGCATCAAGGAACCGAAAGACGCGGGCGACAAGCCCCGCACGCCGCCACGAAAAAAGGTCGGCAAGGGCTGACCGTCTCGCGCCGGCCCGATGTCGACCGCCGCAGCACGCCGACTGAAGAACCCATCACCACAGGAGCCGTCGTTCATGCACAGCGTGGTGAGTCCGATGCCTGAGACCGCGCCCCCGTGCCACGGACGCGCCTTCGGGTCCGTGCGAGCTTCGGGCCGCCGACCGCTCGCCGCGATCGCCGCTCGTTCTTCACATCTGTTCGGCCTCATCGCCGTCGCGGGCCTTTCGCTTTCGCTCGCCGCTTGCGCCGCAACCGGTCCATCCGCGTCAACTCAGCCGCCGATCGAAGCTCAGCCAATCGATACCCGCGGCACGACCTCCGGCGATCGCGCTTCGCAGGAGTCCCAGGCCCCGCCGACCTCGCTCGCCGACGCGCCGGGCATCTCCGACGACGCCCGTTCCGCCCGCTGCGAGCTTGAAGCTCTCGCCCGCGACGCCATGCCCGCCGAAGCACCCTCGCACGAAATCCCCCTCCCACCCGGCTTGGCACCCGATGACGTCGCCCCCGCGCCCCTCGACGACGACGCGACCCGTTCACTCGACGACATCATGAGCTCGGCCGCGCTCCCCTCCGCCGGGCAAGCCGCGCCCCCCGCCGTCACCGACGACGCGCGCACCGAGGCGATCCGCCTGTACGCCCAGGGGCGAACGAAGCTGCTGTCCGGCGATTCCGTCGGCGCGATCGTCGATCTGGAGAGCGCCGTCAAGCTCGACCCCGCCTCGCCCGAACCCTTCCGCGCCCTGGGCGACGCACGCCTCGCCGCCGGGCGACGCATGTCCGCCGCCGACGCCTACCGCCGCGCCGCCTCCCTGGGCCTCTCCGATCCCAGGGTCTTCTGGCAGCTCGGCCTCGAAGCGGACGAATCCGACCAGACCGACGACGCGATCGCCTACTTCGCCGCCGCGCTTCGGTCGCGCCCGGAAAAGACCGACCCCGCCATGCCGTTCGTCGTGTGGATGGATTTCTCGGACGCCCTCATCAAACGCGGCCATCTCCAGGCGGGCGTCGACGCGATCGTCAAGGCGGTCTCGCTCCCGCCTCAGTTCGGCACCACCACTCGCCTCCGCAACGAGCTGGGCGAGCTTCTGCGCCGACGCGGCGAGCTCTCGCGCCGCGCCGGTGACATCCTGTGTCGCCTCGGGCAGTTCGAGCGCGCCGTCCGTGCCTACGAGGCCTCCGCCGCCCACGGCGCCGCCGACCCCGTCTCGCTCTGGAAACGCAAGACCTACGCGCTCCTCCGCAGCTCGCGCCGCGCCGACGCCGCCCTCCTCGCCGTCGCCATCGCCTCCAGCGCCCGTGGCGAGTTCGAGCCCTCCGACACCGCGATGCTGCGATACGTGGCCGACGCCTCCGGGCACGCCCCGCTCATGCGCCGCGCGATCGCGACCGGCTCAAACGCCCCCACCGCGCTGTCGAATATCGCGCGGGCCCGCGCCACGGTGGCCGAGCCGCGAGCGGCCCTCGACATCCTCCGGGCCCACCTGGCCGCGCAACCCTCCGATGGCGCCGCCGCCCGTGACTTTGTTTCGATCGCGCTCCTCGAGACCCCGCCCGCGCCACTCCTTTCACGGGCCGTCGCCGATACCCCCCCCGCCGCCGCCGCGATCGCACGCTCGCTGCAATCGCGGGCCGCATCCCTCGATCCGATCTTGGAATCGCTCTCGCGGGAAGCATCCCCCGCCGCGTCCCTCCTCCGAGCCCGCGTGCTCATCCTGATCGAGCGACCTTCCGACGCCCTCGACGCACTGGCCGGCGTAGCCGCGGCCGGCGAACTCGCGCACGCCGTCGCGCTGGCCCGCGTCGAGGCCGCCATGGCCCGCGGCGCGTTCGCCGTTGTCGACGCCGCCCTCTCCTCTCTCTCGGGCGCTCCGCCCGCCGTCCGCGCTCGCGCGTTCGATCTCTGCGGCCGGCGCGCCGAGGCCGCCGAACTCATCAAGATCGCTCTATCGCAACACGAGACTCCGCAGACGCTCATCGACGCCGCCAGCGTCGCCCTCTCCACCGGCGACGCACCCGCGGCCGAGAAGCACCTCCGCCGCGCGTTCAATCTCGATCCCGGCGAGCCCCGCGCCTATGAGGGCCTTATCACCCTCTACGCGCCGGGCGGCCCGCTCGCCAACCAGGAGAACCTCACCGAGGTCGCCCGCGCCCTCCGCACCACCTCGCCCGGCTCCTCGCTGCTCCGCTTCCTCGCCGCGCAGGAACTCACGCAGGGCGGCGCGCTTCAGGAAGCCGCCCGCCTGCTGAAAGAAATCGCCGACGATCACCCGGAAAACCAGGCTGTCGGCACGCTGCTGGGCACGATCTGGGATCGCGCCCGCAACGCCGACGCAAAGTCACTCGCCGACAACGAGGCCTGGACGCGATCGCTCATCGCCCGCCACCCCGAGGAGCCCTGGCCGTCCGTCGTGCTCGCCCGCTTGCTGGTTCAGCAGGGCAAGGCCGAGGAGGCGGCGGCGTTCCTCGCCGATCGCTGGAACGCCCGCCCGCTCCGCGACTACAGCATCGCGCGCGAACGCATCCTTCGCGACGTGCTGAAAAGGGCTGACGAGGCCGACGCGGTGGAACGCGATCGCATGGCCCGCGGCTCGGGCACGCTCACCGGCGCAATCGAGCTCGCGATTTCCTCTCTCCGCCGCGACGAATGGGCCGCGGCGGGCGACGCCCTGAACGCCCCGTGGCCCGCCTGGCTCTCGCTGAATCCCAGCGCCACCTCCGCGCTCTCCGCCGCGATCATCGCCGCCCTGGGCGAGAAACCCGCCGACCAGCTCAGGAACCCCGATATCGCCCGCGTGATTGAGGCCGCCGTCCGCCTTTGCCCCGCGCTGCCGCCGCAATTGCACGAGCGCCGCGTGCAGATCCTCGCGTCGGCCGATCCTGTCGACCTCTCCGCCGTCCGCGCCGCCGTCGATCGCGCGTCCAAGGACTTCCCCAGCGGCGCCCACGTCTTCAACGCCCGCGCCGCGATCGGTGTCGCCGGCACCGCTCCCAAGGAGTCGCTCCCCTTCCTCCGCGCCGCCGCCGACTTCCCCGCCGTCGCCGACGACCTGCTCTTCGAGCTGCTCCGCATGACCGTCGTCCACGGCGAAGCACCGGACATCGACGCGATCGTGGCCCAGTTCAACACCAGCCCCAGCGTCACCAAGATCGTCACCACCGCGCTCAAGGAGCCGAAGATCCCCGCGGGCGACGCCAAGGCCCAGGCCGAGTTCGCCTATCTCCTCGGCAACCTCTGCTCGTCGCAAGGACGCGAGGAAATCTCGCGATACTGCTACCGCGTCGCCCTCCGCTTCGATCCCGACCACGCCTGGTCCATGAACAACCTCGGCTACGCCATCCTCGAACGCGGCGGCGACTTTGCCGACTCCGAAAAGTTCCTCTCCCGCGCCGCCCAGCTCCTCCCCGACGAGGCCAGCGTCGTCGATTCCCTCGCCTGGCTCCGCTATCACGAGAACATCATCGCCGACGAAGTCTCCGCCGACGGCACGATCCTCCGCGCCGGCGCCGTCACGCTCCTCAGGCGGGCCGTCACGCTCGAAGGCGGCAAGGAAAACCCCACTCTCCACGACCACCTGGGCGACGCGATCTGGCGCGCCGGAAACAAGGACGACGCCCGCGAGGCCTGGAAAAAGGCCCTGGAGTTCTCGCGCACCGACCTACGCGAGCTCTCGCAGAACGCCAGCACCGCCGCCCGCGAACGCTTGCAGAAGGAGTTCGATTCGATCCTGGCGAAGCTGCAGGCCCTCGACGCGGGGCGCGAGCCGCAGGTCGCCCTGCCCATCAAGCACGCCGACCGATAGCGCGCACGCCGAGTGTGCCGTTCGCGGCTTCCACCTCTTCTTTGCCCCATTGCCTATTGCCCATTCCCCATTGCCTCTGCCTCACAGACCTTTCTCGCTCGCCCCGTCCATCGCTCGTCACCCGATCCGTCCCTTTCACCCCCAGCATCGCGGCCCCGCCGCATCACCGGAGTTCCCCGTGGCAGGCCACAACAAGTGGAGCAAGATCAAGCACCGAAAGGCCGTCGTCGACAAACGCCGCGGCAAGGTCTGGACCAAGGTCGCCAAGGCGATCATCGTCGCCGCCAAGAACGGCGGGCCCGACCCCGCCAGCAACCTCTCCCTCCGCTACGCCATCGACGAGGCCCGCTACGCCAACATGCCCCGCGACACCATCGAACGCGCCATCAAGAAAGGCTCCGGCGCCGGCGCGGGCGAAAACTACGAGCCCACCCGCTACGAGGGCTACGGCTCGGGCGGCGCCGCCATCATCGTCGACGCCCTCACCGACAACCGCACCCGAACCGTCGGCGACGTCCGCCTCGCCTTCTCCAATCACGAGGGAAACCTCGGCAATACCGGCTGCGTCGCCTACATGTTCGACGCGCGCGGGCAGATCGTCGCCAAGGCCGCCGGCCTTACCGAGGACCGCGTCCTTGAACTCGCCATCGACGCCGGCGCCGCCGATGTCGAATCCCCCGACGATCCCTCCGACGATGACGCGGCCTTCGTCATCCTCACCCCCGTCGACGGCTTTCAGCGCGTCAAGGACGCGATCGAGCACGCCGGGCTCACCATCATCGAGGCTCGCATCGCCATGATCCCGCAGAACAAGGTCGAGGTCCGCGGCGACGCGGCCAAGAACCTCCTCGATCTCGTCGACGCCCTCGAAGACCTCGACGACGTGCAGAACGTCTACTCAAACTTCACGATCCCCGACGACGAGGCCGAATCGCTCAGCCGCTGAATCACCCGATCAACCGCCGCGGCCTCCCGCAGCCCGCGGATGTCCAGCGTCACCGCCCCGCCCCAGTTGATCGTCGTGAGCGCAATGTCATAGCCCGCAAGATCGAGCGAGCCCCCGCCCGCCGCGACACGCCCTATCGCCGAGAAATCACTGAGCCGGAACGCCCCGGGTGCCGGCGATGCCGACAGGACGGCCTTCGCCACCGAAGCGCCCGCCCCGATCAGCACCGCGGGATCGATGGCCACCCGGATCGGCGAATCGCTCGCAACGCTCCGCATCGGCCAGGCGTGGTCGAACACGAAAACTCCCGCCCGCGACGCCGCCGCTCCGATCGCGTCGAGCACCGCCCCGGGCGTCTCCTCGTGCAGCGAAAGCGACACGCCAAAGCCCGCGTTATTCCCCGCGACGCCGCCCGCGTCACCAAGAATTGATCGCAGCTGCGCCGCCAGCTCGCACGCGCCGATCGTCGCGTCGATCGCCCGCTGCTGGTTCGCCGGGTCCACAAAGTGCGCCGCAGGAACCCACAGGTCGAGCCCGGAGATCGAGAGCCCGACGCGCTTCACCAAGGCCGCGATGTCCCGCCGCGCCGAGCGTCCGAGCTCTCTGGCCCGCATCCCCGCCATGGCCGCGTCGAGTTGCACGAACCGCACACCCCGCGACCCGATCCACTCGATCAAGCCCCGCGCCGAGGTATCGCGCACGTCCGCGCAGGCCTGCAAGCCCGACATCGCCAGCGACAACCGGTCCTTCCGAAGCGTCATCATCGACCGATTGTTGCCACGCCCGACCGATCTCGCCCGGCGGGCTCTCGCGCTCCGCGCTCCGGGCGCCGCACCCCTCCCGCTCTTCCGAGCGGCTCTCCGTCCCGCCGAAGCCGGGCCGCGATCCGTGCCAATGAAAAACGCCCGCAATCGCGGGCGCTTCTGCTTCGACTCAAGATCTCATTCAGGCCTTGGCCGGCGTCGCGGTGCTCGCCTTCTTGGCGATCTCGACCAGACGGTCGAAGAGCTTGGGGTCCTCGATCGCGACCTGGCTCAGCATCTTGCGGTTCAGGACCACGCCCGCCAGACGCAGGCCGCCCATGAACAGGCTGTAACGCGTGTCCCGCAGGCGGCACGCCGCCGTGATACGCGTGATCCACAGCGCGCGATAGTCACGCTTGCGGTTGCGACGGTCGCGATACGCGTACACGCCGGCGCGGATGATCGCGTTCTCGGCGCGGTACTTGTGACGGCTGCCCGTGCCGAAATAGCCACGAGCGGTGCGGAGAATTCTCTTACGGGCCTGGGCGCGAGCGGCGCCTTTACGAACGCGGGGCATGGACAAACTCCCAAACGGCCGGCTCGTGCGGGGCGACGGGAAACTCCCGACGGCTTGAACCCGACGCGCACGGAAAACTCTACCGGACTACTTCGACGCCTTGGCCTTCTCGGCCTTCAACGCCTTGCTCTGCGCGGGCGACGGGCTGCGACGAAGCGCCGCCCGAGGCTGGTCACGGCCACGCAGGCGGCGGAACAGCAGCTTCTCGAGCCGCTTGGCGTCGGCGTTGGACATGTACGGGTCCTGACGCAGGTGACGCAGACGCTTCCCGCCCTTGCCCGAGCGAAGGTGCTTGTGATTGGCCGAGCGGTGCCGGAGCTTGCCGGACTTGCTGATCCGAACCCGCTTCAGAAGGCCTTTGTGGCTCTTGTTCTTCATGGCTTCACCAACGCTCCAACTCAGGCGGGCAAACCCTCTCCCGCGAATCATCACGACAACCCCGAACCCCACGGATTCGACACCCGAAGCGCTCAGGCAGGGCCGGGATGGTAGACCGCTCCCCTCGCCCCAGCAAGTTCCAGACAAATGGTGGGATTCCGAGCACAATCCGAACAAGACATCTCGTCGGTGTCGATTCCCCCGCCAACGTTTCTGAGACGCCAGCGAGGGTGTCTTGCCGTATCGAAAACGAAGCGCCAGCGAGGGAGGCCTTCTTCCCCTGCCTCGCCGTTTCCCGTCAGGCCATTCACGGCCCGAGGAACGCGTCCGCCGAAGATTCCGGCGTCTCCACGCCCTTGAGTGTCGGGTCGACGCTCATCATCGCCGCCCTGATCTGCTCCTCGATCGCCCGCGGCAGCCAGATGTTGTCGCCGTTGGACAGCACCGGCGTCGAATGCCACACCACCGAGCCGTCGGCGAACAAAACATCCTGCCCCTGCCGCCCATGATTGCACGAGTTCTCGAACGGGTAGATCACACCGCCCGCCACCGCGCGACGGACCACCGGCGAGCGGTCGGCCAGGACCGCCGTCCGCGAGGGCTCGCGCAGCCGTGACGACTCCGATCCTTTCTGAATCTGGTAGCTGAACGAAACCTCGTCGAGGCACTTCCAATCGATCGCGGAGGGGTCGCGCATCTCGCAGCACGCCGAGGGATTCCCAGGGCACGCCAGCGCTCGCAGCGACGCGAATCCGCCCCGGACCAGCGTGTAGAGATTCGCCGAGTTGGACGAGCTCGTCCCCACGTTCCACCAACGCTGGTCGCCGCCGCCGCCACCGAGCGACGCCGTCGCGATCGGCATCGAGTCCCGATACTGATTCGCGTATTGACCCATCGCACCCGCGACGTCGCGCAGGTTGCCCGTGCAGGCGAGCCGCCGCGCCCGGTGCTCTCCCGCGGCCAGGAGCGGCAAGATCACCGAAGCGCCCAGGAGCAGCGTCGCCGCGATCGTCACCAACTCGCGCCAAGTCCAGCGCGACCCGCCGCCCGTCGCGACCGGCATGCGCAGACGTCGCTGCGACTCTTCCGCAAGCATGATCAAATCGAACGTGCGATCGCACAAATCCTGGTCGAAGGCGATCACGGGGCTCTTGGAAACCACCAGGGCGCGGAGCGAGGCATGCCGCGTAGCGCGGGCGTCCGCCGCGATGATCTCCCGCTCGGGCGGGTTCAGTTCCATGAACTGGACGTCGTCGCCAGAGAGCGAAACACTCAGCGGGCGAGCGTGATCGCGCAGCTTCGCCATGATCTCGTCGGTCTCGTCACGCCCCTCGAAGCTCAGCGGCGCATCCAACAAGCCCAGCATCGCGGCCAGTCTCTCGGCTCGCGCCCTGTGCTGCTCGGGCACTCGTGAAACCTCGTACCCCGCGTCGATCAACGCCTCAAGAGCCGACTCGTCGCCGGGCGACAGGGCGGCATCAAAGTCCGCGTCCCGCCGCGCCGCGTCGCGCTGTTCTTCCGCCCCATGTTGGTCCGGTCGCTCGCTCATTCCTCACGGTTCTCCCTCTCGCCGTTGGCTCCTCCAGAGCCGTCGGCCACGAGCGCCATCCACTTCTTTCCGAACGCCGCCACCGCCGCGTGAAGCCTCGACTTGACCGTGCCGAGCGGAATCCCAAGGTCTTCCGCGATCTGGGCGTAGCTCAATCGCTGGAAGTACGCCAGGAGCAGAATCTCCCGCAGCGGCAAGGGCATCTCCGCCAACACCCGCTGCACTTGCGTGTCCCGCTCCTGATCGTCCATCGCGGCGTCGGGCGCCGGGATATCCACCTCCAACAGATCGATGTACGTCGTTCCTCCGCCGTCCTCGCTCCCGCCGCCCGATCGTGACGCGACCGGAGCGGACAGATCGAGCATGGGGCGGCGTCCCCTCTTACGCAGCATGTCCCGTGCTTTGTTCGCCGCGATCGTGAACAACCACGGGCGAAACTTCCGAGAACTGTCGAACGAATCCGCCGAGAGGTGGACCTGGAGGAACGCTTCCTGGAAGGCGTCCTGGGCCCCGGCCCGGTCCCCCATGAGCCGGTACAGAAACCGCAGCAGCTCTTCCTGATGGCGTTCGATCAATTGCCGGAGCGCGGAATCCTCGCCACGCCGGTAAAAATCGAAGAGCTGTTCGTCGGAAATCTGCTTCACTTGGGAGAAACCTCGAACGCCAACCACCCACAAGCCCGGCCTTCGGGCTCACCCGGCTCCTTCCGATACGCTTCGCTCCATGGCAACGCCCATCTGGGGTCCGAATTTCGCCAGCCCTTCCGCCCGGAGTGCCGGGGCCACGTCCCGGACGTATCGGTCAAATGCCTCCCGGCTCGGGAAGACATACCTCGCCATGATCCGCGGCCGCCCGCTCGTCCCCACTTCCCGCCAAGCGGAGCCTTCGGTCGCTCCGCCCTCCAGCACCCGCCCGATGTGGCTAGGGTGTCCCTCAGTCAGCCAGGCAACGTATTCCCGGGCGAGTTCCTCCCCGGGCAGGATGGCGCAGACGGAATAGACGACACGGGGCATGATCGGAATCCTAACACTTCGCGGCGAGGTTCGTGGTACGAAGCAATGAGACGCCGGGATCGTCGTTTGACCGATGGATGACACGCGTGGCGAGCCGAGACGACCGAGAACCTGACGCGGGCGAACGGTTGGCCGACCTGCTGGCGCGCGTATCCACGGGCGACAACGACGCTTGGCGGTCCATCATCGACCTGTACGCGCGACGCGTGTTCGCGCTCGCCAAAAGCCGTTGCGGAGACGCGGACTTGGCCGAGGAAATCACTCAATCCGTGTTCGCCACCGTCGCCAGCACATTGGGCGCAGGCGGCTACAGCGAGCGGGGCCGATTCGAGCCCTGGCTCTTCCGCATCACCATGAACCGGGTCCGGGACGAAGCCCGCCGCGCCAAACGCGCCGGCGTCTCCCTCGAAAGCACCTCGGCCACGATCCTGGCCGCCCCCGCGCCCGCACGAAGCCTGGGTCCGGCCATCCTCGCCATGCTCCGCCAGGGCTTGGCCGAGCTTTCCGACTCCGACCGCGAGGTCATCGAACTGCGCCATCACGCGGGCCTCTCCTTCAAGGAGATGACCGAGATTCTGAACGAGCCGCTCGGAACGCTCTTAGCGAGGCACCACCGGGCGTTGAAGAAACTCCGGACGATTCTCGACGCCGCGGGTCTCACCTCACCTCTCGGCGACGACGAAACCACCGACGACTCCAAGGGGGTTGGAACCAAGCCATGAATCACGACACCACCAACCAGCTGCGGCTCTCCGGCGAATCCGGCCCCGACCCGGCCGATCGCGCGGTCGAATCCGCCCTCGACCAGCTCGGACTGACCGAGCGGCTGAGCGCGCCGTCGACGCTGGAAGCCCGCCTGCTCGCCTCGACCCAAGCGTTGCTCGCCAAGTCGGGCGCGGTTGAAGCATCGCCTGTGATCGCGCGGGTCCGTTCGTTCTCGTGGAGCCTTCGCATCGCGGCCGCGATCGCGGTCATGGCCTGTGCCGGGGCGGCATGGCTCGCGGTGCGCCCCGCCGCACCCGCGTCCGCGACGGCGTCGACGGTCGCCGCGCTCGAGGAAGACATCGATGCGATCATCACGACCGCTTCCTTCGCCGACGCGGGCTTCGCCGACGAACTGGACAAACTCGACGCCGACACGCTCAATTTCGGGCAGAGTTCATCCGGCCAGGATTGGCTCGACCTGATCGAGGAAACGTCCCTGTAGCGAACCGAAGGCGCGGGCGCGTGCATCCGCCCGCGTTTCTCGTGGGAGACCGCCATGAACACGTCCGCCGCCAAGCTCTTGACCGCCGCCGCCGCGCTCCTGATCGCCGGCTCGTCGTGGGGCCAGCCTGAACGCCGCCATGAACGCGAGCGCGATCGCGCGCCCAATCAGCCGGCCCAACAGGACCAACTCCCGCCCGGCGAAGCTCCGGGGCTTGACCAGCCCCCCGCCGACCGTGAGAAACTCAAGGAAGAACTCACGCGCCGCATCGAAGAGACCAAACGCACCCAGGCCAAGCTCGAACAAGCCCTCGCCCGCCTCAACGAAGGCGGAGACCCCGCCGAGGTCCGGCGCGACACCTTGCCCGGCCGATTCCGCGATCGGCTCCGGCGCGGCCGCGAGGACGCGCCCGCCCTCGACCGACCCGGCGACATGCAAGACGACCGCCCGCGCGGCCCGCAAGGCCCCGGCCCCAAAGGCGACCGCTCCCTCACGCCCGAAGACCGCGAACGCCTGCTCGCGTTCCTCGACCAGCACATGCCGCGCATCGCCAACCGCTTCCGCGACGCGACTAAGGAGAACCCGCAGCTCGCCGAGGGCCTGCTCAACCGCCTGGCCCCCAAGTTCCGTGAGCTCCAGGCGACCGAGCACTCGCAGCCCGATCTCTTCAAGCTCCGGGTCGAAGATGTCCGCGCCGCCATGACACTCCAGGAAGTCGCTCGCTCGTGGCGCCCCAAGCTCCGCGACCAGAACGCGACCGACGATGACAAGCGTCAGGCCCGCGAGGCCGTCAGCAACGCCGTCGCGGCCCAGTACGACGCGCGCGTTGCGCTCCGCGAGCACGAACTCAAGGTGCTCGAGGACCGCATCGCGGACGCCAAGCGAGAGATCGACGACATGGGCGCCAGGCGCGACCAGCGCATCGGCGAGGAGATCGATCGCTGGATGAACGACCTCTCGGCCCGCGAGCCGAAGCGCGACGATCGCTGAATGCGTCGGTGGCCCGGCACGCCCGATCTTCAGATCAGAATCCGCATCATTCGATCCTCACGGGAAACCACCGGACCTTGTCGATCCGCGCCAGGGACCGCGCGACCCGGCCGCGCACAACAAGCTCCGGGCACCCCACGGCATGGGGCGCGAGCCATTCGGTTGAGTAGTTCCAATCGCACGCGTTCTCAAGCACCCCGCGGGAATAGATCGGAACTTCGCCCACCAGTTGATAACCGTGCCGCTTGCACGACGCACAGTGATCCGGGATGCAACTCCGCTCGTAGGACTTGCGGCTCATTGGCGGCAGCACGGACGTGATCTCAAGCTGCCAGAATCGCTCGCTGGGCACGCCGCTGGCCGCCTCATGAACCCGCCCGAGGCGCACTCCGCTCCATCCCTGGTCCCGGATAATCTCCGCCAGCTTCGCGGTAACGACCAAGATCGCGGGCGGAATGCGCAGCAGATGCCCTCGCGCGGGCATTTTCCCGGGCCTGATCCGCAAGGGGCGACGCAGGCCCGTCGCACCCCGCCCGCACACGGCACAGCGTCCTTGGTCCCGATACTCCGGCTCCTCATACTCGTCAAACGTGTCGCTGAGCCAGCGCGTTCCCTGCGCCGTCACAAGTTCGGCCCCCGCGATCTCCTCAGGCGCGAACACCGCCTCCTTGCGGACAAAGCACGACAGCCCGTGCATCTCCGCCTCTCGGCAGACCGCCTCGTACTCGGCGGTGTCGCTCATCAGCACCAGGTCGAGCGAGGCGCGCGCGGGGCGGTCAACCACCGGCGATTCGGTGTCGATCCGCGCCCGCAGTTTCTCGAGGATCGCACGGGGGCCGCCCAGCACAATGTGACACCGATACCTCATCGCGTGCTGCTCCGCGACACCGGCACGAGCATATCAGGAAACGCCGCAAGCTCCGTGGGAATTCGTGCAGCCTCGGGCGGAGGGATCACGACACGATCGAGCCCGGCGCGATGTCCGCCGACGGGGCGAGCACCACAACGCGCCTCGGCGTGTCAGCCGCGGCGTCCTTGGGGACATTGCTCGCCGCCAGGAGCATCCCGCGCGATTCCTCGCCGCGGATCACTCGCGGCGCGAGGTTCGCCACGATCACGATGAGTTTTCCGACCATCGACTCCGCGGTGTAGTCCGCGCGGATGCCGGCGCAGATCTGGCGCGCTGTGCCGGTCCCGTCGTCGAGCGTGAGCTTCAGCAGTTTGTCGGCCGACGGATGATTCACTGCCGCCACCACCCGCGCGACGCGCAGATCGAGCTTGGCGAACTCGTCAAACGTGATCGTCGGCTTGGCGTCCGGCACCGCCGGAGTCGCGGGCTTGATTTCGGGGCTGGTCTGCGCCGGTGTCTGCGGCGGTGTCTGCGGCGAGTTCTGGGGGGCGTCGGACATGGCTCGTTCCTTCCTGTCACGCGGCTTATCCGCGGGATAGGAGTGTACGCCGCCATTGGGACCACCCACGCTCCGCGCGGGACGAGCCATCTTCGTCGCGCTGGCGCGATCGCGATCCATGACAGACTCGGGCGCGTGCGTCGGGCCGCTCCGAGCCCGACATCATCCGCTTGCCGTCTCTTCGGGAGAGTTGACGGGCGTTTCCGGCTTCGTGTCGCCGGGGGGTGCCCCACCTTCCGCGGGCTTGGGCGCGAAGGGCGAAACCGGCCCGGGCTGCGAGCCATCCACGCGGTACCAACCGCCGTCCTTGAAGACGAACGCCCGGCTGTCAAAGCCGAGCACCTTCGACAGTTCCTCGGGGTCGGGATCATCGAGCGGCAGGCCGTGGTCCGCCGCGAGCTGCGCCGCCCACGACCGCTGGACGCCATGCAGCAGCCGGGCCTCCAGCCGCAATTGCAGGATGAGCGCGTCATCGCCCAGCGACGGCCCGGGGTTGCCGTTGCACGTCGGGCACAGCTTGTACTGCGCCTGACGATCAACCACGGTGCGCACGACGCGGTCGTTGCGGCACTCCGGGCAAGGCCACTTCCCCGCCTCACGCTCCAGATACGCCAGCCCGCCAGGCTCGCCGATCGTGCTCAGCAACCGCTCGTGATCGAGCAGAACCTGGCGCACGCCGGGTTCGTTCATGAGCTGCCGCGCCGCCAGGCCGTCGCCCGCGCGAACAAGCCCGACCACGCAGGCCGCGTTGTACGCCGCCTCGGCGTTGTATCCGGCATCGCCCGGGCGCAGCCACGACCGACCGACCGCCCCCGCTTCCATCGCCCGCGCCAGCGCCGCGAACCAGCGCCGGTCGGGCTCGCTGGTTGAAAGCTCCGCGAGAAGCAAGCACGCGCCGGCGGCCACGCGCCCCCCGCCCCGAGCGCGGTCCACCTCGATCGCCCCCGACAGTATCCGCCTCGCCACCCGCACCGACAGCGGCGAGCCCATCGCCGCAAAATCCTCGCCCGCGCGCAGCAGCGACTCGGGGTCGCCCGGCGAGATCAGCGTGAGCCTCGCAAGAATCTCCTCGGTCAAGACGCCGTCGCCGCGCCACGACGCCGGCGCGGAAGCCGCGGGCTGCGGCGTCGCAGGTTGCGAGCTCTGAGAACTCGTCGGCAACACTGGCGTGCCCGCGGCTCGCTCGATCTCGCGTTGCTTCGGCGGCTCGGCGGATTGCGCGGTCGCTCGCCCACCCAGGGCGAGCAGCAGGAGCACGCCGATGAAAAGTCGATCATGCTTCATCGCCCGCCCTCCAGCCGGATGATCCACAGCTCCAGCATCGCACGCTCGCCGTCGCGCAGCTGGGTCATCACATGCTCTGCGGTGCGCCTCCGCGTCGACAACTCCTCGAGCACCCGCGCGATCTCGCCCGACCGCGCTGGTCGCTCGCACGCGATCGCGTACGCCATCGTCTCGGCAAGCGTTACCTGGTCGGCCGCGAACTTCTGAACAATCCCGCCGGCGTTCTTGGCCCTGGCCTCGGCCCGGCGTTCAACCTGGTCAAGCCGCAGCGGCTCGCGCCCCGACGCCGTCAGCGATCGCGCCAGCCGATCCCACGCCGAGAGCGATTTCCGCAGCGCCTCGATCGGGGCCCCGCCCGCCGAGTCCGGGGGCAACCGATCTGTCGTCGCCGCCACCTGCCGCCCCGCGTAGGTCAACGTCAGTCGCTCCGTGAGCGCGTCGATCGCCCCGTCGTCGCCCTTGGACGCGAGCAACTGAAGAAGCCGCTCGACCAGCGCACGCCGAACCGCCGCCCGCCACCCGACATCACGCGTCGGCGGGAGCGACGACGACGAGATCAATTCCGCGAGGTCCACCACCTCGCTGGTCTTGGGCAAGAGGTAGGCCTGCTCAAGCATCGCGTTGACGATCTGCGGCGTGCCCGCCAGTCGGCGCACCGCCGAATCCGCGGCACGCCGGATCGACGACGAACTCCCGCGGATCGCCTCCACCATCAGCACTTCCGCGTCCGCCGCCCCGATCGAATCGCGCGTCGCAAGCTCGCCCAGAAGTCGCAAGCGTTCCGAAGGTTGAGCCTTGGCTGAGATGTACCGCAACGCCCACTCGCCGCCCGCGTCGCCGGCGAGCGAACCGCTCCCCGCGCCACCGCGCGCGAGCAGGTTTGTCACCGTCGCCTCGGGCGCCTTGACGATCTCCGCGGGCTCGGCATCCTCGCCGATCCATATCCTCGCCGCGGCCTCGTTGAGCCGCGAAAGGATCACCGCTCGCGCCAGCGACTCGCCGGGAGTCGCCGTCGAATCCGCGCTCTCGACGTGCTGCCGGGCGACGTTGATCCACCCGGCGATCAACTCATCCTTGGGGCGGGCGGCGCCCTGGCCCCACGCCGCCTCATACACCTCGCGCAGGCGATCGCGCTGCGCCGGATCGGCGTCGCGCGCCAGCACCATGGTTCGATCGACGCCGGGCGCGCTGCTCTCCGCGATCACGCTCGTGAGAAGCGAAAGGTCCTCGGGCGTGATGCGCGGATCGCCGAACCAGCCGAGCACCCGCGGCCTCGCCGGGCTGTCCTCACGCCATGAGAGCTTGGCGATGAGCCGTCGCACCACGCTCTCTCCCGCGGGGTTCAGGGGTTCGGGTAGATCGAAGAGAACCGACTCGATCGCGCCCGCGATCATCCGCTCTCGCACCGCCTCGTCCGCGCCGGAAACCGCGTCCACCAGCCGCAACCACGCCGCCCACGGATCATCGCCCGCCCCCGCCGGCGACCCGTTCGCCGGACCACCGGCCTCCGGTCCCGCGCTCGCCGACAGCGCCCGAACCAAATCAATCGAGGCCCGCGTCATCGCGGCCCGCGCTCCGGCCCCGAACGTGCCTCCACCGGACAGCCCCAGCGCCGACACCCGCGCCACCACCTCCGCCGAGATCGCGCTGGGCAGATCGCTCTCGCGCGAGAGCCTCGCGAACATCCCCGCCGCAAACGCGCGCTTGGAAATTGCCTTCGCGCCAAGCGAAGCATCCGACATCGCGCCCAGCGCCCGCAGAAGCTCGTCCGCGCGTGAGGCATCGCTCCCAACGCGATACACGAACTCGACAATCCGGTCCTGCGCCGCCAGCAATTGGTCCGACGCAAGCTGGTCCCAGCACTCCGCGAGCTTTCCCAGCACAGCCCCGAACCGCGCCGTCGCCGCCGCCGCATCGACGTTGATCTCTTCCAGGCATGTGCCAAGCTGATGCACCAGCGCCGGCGCGTCCCCCGCCGCCAGCGGCGCGGGCCTGGCCGCCTCCTTCGCCTTCGCGGCCTCCTTCGCTCTCGCCTCGCGCTCACTCTCGGATGGTGCGGGGAAATACTCAACCCGCGGCGCGTCTGGCGTCTCCTGCGCTCCGCCCGCCGACTCCGCCGCGACGTTGGCCGGCGGCGCGCTCGATGACCGCACGATCGCCACCACGACGCCCGCCATCGTCAGAAGGGCGGCCACCGCGATCCCCGCGATCAAGATCGCGTTCTTGAGCGTCCGCGCCGCGGGATCAATGTCCTCGGGCATCTCACCGGCGCGAACGATCTCCTCCCGCCGAAGCGCCGGCTCATCCGGGCCCGCGCTCGGCCGCGAGAGTCCGCGCGGCGCGGGCGTCGCCGGTTCCGGCTCTTCCATCCGCAGCGGCGAAGCGAGCGCCTCCATCAACTCCGCGAGCTCGACATTCTCCCGCTCGCCCAGCGCCGACAACTCCCCCATCGCCTCGCGCGTCATCCCGCCGTGGCGTGCCACGATCACCCGCATCTCCGCCAGCACCACGGGCGCGATGAGCCCGCGCGGCAATGGCTGCCCCCGGCCTCCATCACCCTTCACGCCGCTGTTCGCGCCGGATGCGATCGCCTGCTCCGCGCTCCGACGCTTGGACATGAGCTGCGCCGCGGCCGTGTGCAGGATCATGCGCACCTCGTCCGCCTCCGGCGTCGAGTTCTGCGGGTGCGCCGCGACCTTGGAAAGCTGCTCGTTCAGCGCCCGCAGAACCACCGCGTCGGCGTGCGCGAGCTTTTCCAACCCCAGCACGGCGAACGCGTGCCCGGGCGCGGCCGCCTCGCCCAAAAACTTCACGAGCGATTCGACGTGGCGAGAGTCGCTCATTTTTTCGAGCCTCCGCCGCTCGTCACCCCGCCGCCGCTGCTCCCCGCGCCCGTGGCGCCCTCACTCGCGCCCGGATCGCCCGCGACACCCAAGCGCGCCGCGATCTCTCGGATCTTGTCGTTCCAGGGCTTCGATCCCCAGTCCGGGTACAGCACCCGGTATTGCTCGCAGATCTGCCGTGCCTTTTCGGGCTCCGACGCCGCGATGAGCCGCAGCGTTTCGTAGCGTGCCTCGAACCAGTCGCCCGATCCACCCGGTACGCCGCCCAGGATTCGCTGCCAGCATTGCAGCGCCAGCGCCGCGTCTCCCGCGTGCTCGCTCAACCGCGCCAAGCGCCGCACCGCCGTCGCCGAGGGTGTGCCGCCCTCGAATGACCTGCGATCGATCTTGATCGCGGCGTCGCGCATCGCCAGGTCCTTGGCCTCTTCGAACACGACCGCCGCGGCCGCCGCCACATCGTTGCAGACGCCCAGCGTCACGGGCTGCTGAAACGCCGAATCTCCGGCGACCAGTTGCTCCGCGACCGGCACGCCGAACCGAACCACGCCCCGCGCCGCCTCGACCGACCGCGGCTGGCCCTCCCACGCCTTCACCGCGTGCTTGTACAGCAGCCGCTCCGCGCTCTTGCGGAATTGGCTCGGCCCCAGCTTGTCGAACGCCGCCACCGCGCCGTCCACATCGCCCTGCACCAACGCGATCTGCAAGCGCCGATATGCGAGTTCTTCCGCCGCCCCGCTCCCGCCCAATCCAAGCTCATCCGCCAGGTCGGTCCACTGCGCCAGGACCCGTTCGACCGTGCTCACCTCGGGCGGCGACGCCGAAAGGCCGACCTCCGCGATCTGGCGGACCAGCCGGAGCGCGGCCGTCGGCAGCTCGGTGTCCTTGGGCGACAGGCGGCACTGCACGATCAAGGGCGAGAGCGCCTCGGTCGCAACGTCCATGAAGCGCCGCGTCAGCACGCGATCGCCGGGAGCGCGCCGTTGCATCCTGAAGAGCACAAACGCCGCCTGGCGCCGCGCCGATTCGAACATCGGCGAATCGGTCGGCGTGGCGAGCAGGATGTCGACCACCCGCGCGTCGGGAATCAGCCCGTCGCCGGCGCGACGCAGGAGCAGCTTGGCCGCGTTGGGCGACGCGGGGAACGTCGTCAGAAAGAGCGTCGCGACGCGATCACGCTCGCCGACCAGCGACTTCTTCCCCTCCTCCACCGCGCGATCGAGCGACACGATCGCGTACCACAGCGCCTCCTCCTTCAGCTTCGCGTCGGTCGCGCCATTGCCCACGCCCGTGAAAATCTCCGCCGCACGCGAAAGGTCGCCCGCATAGAACAACGCCAGGCCGCGCAGCATTGACGCCCGCCCCGAATCGTTGGCGTAGCGCAGCGCGTCCGACGCGACCGTCGCCGCCGACAGCACCTCCGCCGCCTGCCGATACAGGTTGGCGGCCGCGTCGTCCTTGACGGGATCGGTCGCGCCGGGATCGAGCTTCCTGTGCGCCTCGCGCGCCCGCTCATACGACTGCAGGCCCCGCACATAGACGACGATGAACCCGTCCTGGCCGATGGGGTTGGTCCCGTAGCGGTTGACGATGTCGAGCACGTCCGCCACGCGCCCCTGCGACACCAACTCCGCCAGCGCGATCTGCGCGAGGGTCTCGATCTGCGCGCGCCCGGGCCTCGCACCGTCGCCCGCCGCCGCGTCCAGCGCCAGCACCGCCAGCAGCCTCGCCTCCGAGGGCGTCAGCAGCGCCGAATCTTTCTTGCGATCCGCCGCCCGGCGCTTCAGCAGCAGTTCCAGGTCGGACCACCGCTTCGCACCGCCCAACACCACCATGCGACGCGACAGCAGCTCCGCCCGCAACGCCGGCGAGATCCCGTCGGTCGATTCGACCAGGTCGAGCCATCGCATCGCCTCTACGTCGTTGTCACGCAGCGAGGCGCACATCGCGACGCCCACCGCCGCTCTCGCCACATGCTCGTACCTCAGGAGCGCCTGCGGAACCCGATCGATCTCGGGGATCTTTCCGCCGCCGGAGTTCAGCAGCCAGCCGAAATCCTGCATCGCCCGCATCGCGGCGCTCTTGTTGCCCGACAGCATCGCGCCGTAATACCCGCACCAGCCCGCGTAGTACTGCGCCAGCGAGCGAACCCGGCGCGCGTCGGCCAGCTGCGCCTTGGTCTCCTCCAGATCGTCCTGACGCGCCCCCGCCTCCTTGCGCTCGAGCAGCTCGATCCGGTGCCCCACCCTCGTCGCGATCTCCTGGAACTGCGGCGTGATCAGACGCAAGAGCCGATCCGCCTCCTGCAACTGCGCCTCGCCCACGATCCGCACGCGGAATCGCTCGATCAGGTCCTCGGCCCGAAGATAGGAGGTCTTCGCGAAATCGATCCGTAGCTCAAACACCGAAGACTCGGGCATCGATTCGAGCAGCACCCGTGCCGCGTCTTCGATGACGCGCCGCTCGTCGGGGGTCTTCGCGGCCGACATCTGCCGCACATACACCCGCCCCAGCTGCTCCGCGATCTCGTTGCGGGCTTCGCCCGTCGCCGTCGCCAGCCGCCCGCGCAGTTGGGCCGCCAGGAGAGTCGAGAGATCGCGACTTTCCAGGTAGCTCTCAAGCGCCTCGTCACCCCCGGGCGGCGATGCAGTCGACGCGTTGAAGCCGATCGCCGCGCCGGCCACGATGCCCAGCAGGATCCACCGCCTTATCGTGGCTGCGCGCGTCATGGCGTGCCCCCGGCGTGTGCGCCGGCCGCGGGCGCGGCCACGCTGTTTGAACCGCCGCGAGCCGGCCAATCACGCACGCCCCACCAGTCCAACGCCGGATGCGCCGGATAGTCCCGCATCAACTCCGCGCGAATCACCTCTGCGCCGTCACGATCGCCTAACTCCAGCAGCGCACGCGCCGACTCCGCCAGTGCAACCCCCGCCAGATACGGCGAATCCGAAGTAAGCCGCGCCGGCACATGCAGCAAGTGCAACACGCCGCGACGACGAACCTCGGGGTCTTCCTCCTTCAGCATCGAACGACCGATGGCGGCCCGCACCCATGCCTCCAACCACGCCGGCGGCGAGCCTTCCAGCCTCTCCAACAAGTCACGCCGCGCCGATTCTCGCTCGTTCGTGTCGCCCGCCCGCGCAAGCACGATCTCCGACACCAGCTTCGGCCCATCGAGCTTCAGATCAAGCCCGCCGATATCCACCGGCGTGCCATCGACCTCGAACCTCGCCGCCGCGCGATACAACCGCTCGTACGCCGCCGAACGCCGCGCCTCGCTCGAGATCTCCTTCTCGCCCGCTCGCACCCACGCTTGCACCGAAGGCACGTTGATCCAGATCGGCGGCAAGCTCGAAAGCAATCCCGACGCGCCGTCGATCGAAAGCGTCGGCCAGCGATCCGAGAGCACCGCGCGCCGTGACGCCAGGTCCGGCGCGAAGCTCGACGGCAGTGGCTTCGATTCGCTCCCGCCGTCGTACCACATCAGCCACGATTCCAACGCACCGGTCTGCGATCCACGCTTCACGCGCACCCGCGTCAAAGCCTCGGCCACCATCGCCGTCGTCGGCCCCTGCTTTCCGCCCAGCCGCGTGAGCAACGCTTCGGCGATCACTTCCGCGCCCGCCAGGTCGCCGCGCTCGAATCGCTGCCGAACCCGCCACGCCTCGTCCGCCGCCCCCGCCACCTCGCCCCACGCACGAGCGAACTCTCCCTCCACCGACTTCACCCGATCGAGCCCCAGCAGCGCCCCGCCCACGCGCACGCCCTCGATCGACACCGCCTCGACCGGCGATCCTGGCTGGGAACCATCGCGCAGCGTCACCTGCGCCATCGACCCCGCCAGAAAAATGACGCCGAGGATTACCGTCATGGCCTTGGGCCCGGCACGAACGTATAGGTCCCGCCGGACTTCTGCGCGATCACTTTCATCATGTCCGCCGCGCCGTCGCTGACAAAGCAGATGCAGTGGATCGGGACTTTGTACTCCGCATTCAGCGCCATGATCTCGGACGCGATCTGCTCGGGAAACTCGCCATCGGTCATGAAATAGATCGCGTCCGGCCTCGGCTTCATCGAGAATACCAGCACGAACGCCGGCGATGGATTGGTCCCGCCGTTCGACCGCAGCGTCGCGATGTTCCGAACCACGCCCTTCTTGTTCCGATCATTCGCGTCGATCCACGTCGCCTTGCCGGTCGTGGACCCCAGCACCTCGGCCTGCGACGAGAACGGCACGATCGCCAACTCCGACGTCTCCAGCAGCGTGTTCACCGACTGCGTCAGTTCTTTCTGCAGCGCCTCCAGCTTGCCGCCCACGCTCATCGAGCCCGACACGTCCACGATGTACGCGAACCGATTGCCCTGGGCCTCGACGCCGAAGAAGCTCGCGCCGCCGCCCCCACCGCCCCCTCCGCCCGCGCCGGCCCCCACCGCGCCGTCGCCCAGGCTCCCGCTGATGTCCGACGCGGAGAACGCCGTGCCCGGCGCGTCGCCGCCGCCGAGCAAGTCCGAGGCCTTCATGTCGTCGAGCGTCAGACGCGTTCCGGGCGATTCGCTCGACACGCCGTCGCCGATCGGCGCGGGCACGTCGGAGATCACCTCCGCCCCGCGCTGCAGACTGGCGAGTTCCGCCTCGCTCACGACCGCAAACTCGACCGGAGCTCTGGTCCCCGTCCCCGCGCCCGGCCCGCCACCCAGGCCCAGCCGATACACCGACGCCAGCATCAGCCCCGTCAAGTGAAAAATCACGGACACCGCGAACGCCACCACCAAGATCCGCGACGCCCAAGTCCGCAGCAACGGCCCCGCCGTCGCCTTCAGGATCGGATTGTCACCGCCCGTGGTTGGAATCGTCGATGCCATCTCAGTATCCCGTATCGACCCGATCCGACCCACAGCTGGACACCACACCCAGCCACCACACCCAGCCACCACACCCAGCCACCACACCCAGCCACCACACCCAGCCACCACACCCAGCCACCACACCCAGCCACCAGCCAACTACGCCCGGTCCGCCGACCGCCGCCCTCTTGGGGTTCGTCCCCTGGCGCCGGGCGGTTCTCCCAACCAGTGTACTACCGACGCAAACCCGCCCGGTTCCCACTTCGGGCGGGTTGACGATCCATTCCGCGGGGCGTTCAATCGCCGAACCGACAGGAGACCCGATGCCGCCCACCAAACGCTCGCCCAAGTCCGAATCACCCTCCAAAGGCCGGAGCGACTTCAAACGCGTCCTCCTCAAGCTCAGCGGCGAGTCCTTCTGCAAGCCGGGTGGCTTCGGCATTGACCCCGACGAGGTTGAAGCCATCGCGGCCGAGGTCAAGGACGCCTGCCAGGTCGGTGCCCAGGTCGCCGTCGTCGTGGGCGGCGGGAACATCATCCGCGGCGCCTCCCTCGCCGCCGCCGGGCACATCCCCCAGTCCACCGCCGACTACATGGGCATGCTGGGCACCGTCATCAACGCCATGGCCCTGCGCGAAAAGCTCGTCAGCATGGACGTCGATTGCCGCGTCATGTCCGCGATCGACATCAAGGCCGTCGCCGAGCCGTTCATCCGCAACCGGGCGATCCGCCACCTGGAAAAAGGCCGCGTCGTCATCCTCGCCGCCGGCCCCGGCAACCCCTTCTTCACCACCGACACCTGCGCCTCCCTCCGCGCGATCGAACTGGAGTGCGACGTCATCCTCAAGGCGACCAAGGTCGACGGCGTGTACACCGCCGATCCCAAGAAAGACCCATCCGCCAAGCGCTACGACCGCCTCACCTTCTCCGAGGCCATCGCGAAGAACCTCCGCATCATGGACATGACCGCCCTGGCCATGTGCCAGGAGCACCAGCTCCCCCTCCTGGTCTTCGACTTCAACGTCAAGGGCAACATCCGACGAGTCATCGAGGGCAAGAGCGTCGGCACCATCGTGACGGCCGGCTGATTCAGGCCGGCTGACTCAGGTTGCTTCCGGGCGGCGTGGCCAACCTGCTGGCCACGCATCCGCCAACCGGGCCCCACCACGCATCGCCGATGGCCCCACCCACCGACGTATGATGGCCCCAGGGTCGGCTCTCCGCCCCTGACAAGGAACACACCATGAGCGATCCTGACACGATTCTCCTCGAGACCGAAGAAGCGATGGAGAAGGCCGTCGAGTATCTCAAGCACGAGTTCCGCGGCCTGCGCACCGGCCGCGCCACCACCGCCCTCGTCGACTTCCTCAAGGTCGATTACTACGGCTCGATGACCGAGCTCAAAGGGCTTGCCGCCATCAGCATCCCCGAGCCCACCCAGATCCTCATCCGCCCCTTCGACCAAGGCTCCATCAGCGCCATCCGCCACGCGATCGAAGCCTCGGGCCTCGGCCTCAACCCCATCGTCGAGCCCAAGCAGATCCGCCTGGTCATCCCCGCGCTCTCCGCCGAACGCCGCCAGCAGCTCTCCGCCCGCGTCAAGAAACTCGGCGAAGAGACCAAGGTCATCCTGCGCAACGGGCGGCGAGACGCCAACAAGCACGCCGAAGCCCTGAGCAACCAGCCGGGCGTTCACGTCCCCGAGGACGAGATCGAAACGCTGAAGGAAGAGATCCAGTCGCTCCTCAAGAAGTACGAGGAAGACGTCGACAAGCGCGTCGACGAGAAGACCAAAGAGATCATGCAGATCTGAGCGGCGTGCAGCTCATCGAGTTCAAGCCCAACCTCGTCAAGCGCGCCATGACCGCGCACGGCCTGGCGAGCAAGGGCCAGATGCAGCGGGCCGTCCAGTCCATGTTCAATCTGCCCGAGCCTCCAAGCCCGCCCGACGTCGCCGACGCGATCGCGATCGCGCTGTGCGCGGCACGAAGGCATGGGATGTGAGGCGGCCGCGTCTTCAGCCCGAACACAGGGGGTCTGAAGCGGATGCCGCACCTTCAGCCCGAAGGGCTGTTCTCCCGTAGCCGGGGGGTTGAGCGAGTCCGCAAGCGTAACCCCCGGGACGCGCGACTCGTCAACATCGCACCCCGAAGGGGTGCTCCTGCCGATCGACTTGAACAGAAAGGGTCAAGGTCCACGCATGGCCGTAGAGCCACTCATTTCGCCAAGCCAACATTAGTGTCAAGCTAGACAGAAGAAGGGCTCTGTTCGTGCGGGGCTTTGGTGCCACGGCCCCGAAAATTCACAGCGTCAGGGCTATCGCTGTTGGCGTGGTCGTCGATGCCCACGTGCAGGAACTCCCAGCCGGCGGATAGCCCTTCAACTGATAGCCTTTGAGATCACTGGACCGCACTTCCGACTGATCTCCGAGAGCATATCGCAACACTCTCGGCTTCACTCTGAAACAGCGATGAATTCACGCACCCAATGCCAACTCAGCCAACCAACCGCGGACACTCCAATGATATGAAACCAGATCATCTTTGGCAGTCTCGTCCAAGAACCCGTGGCATATGCGACATATGATATGTAGGCATGCCATGCGACTGTTACTATCGTACCGACCGCTATGACCGCGATGCACGCAACGGGAAGGCGCAACCCGAGAACGCCGCGCCGCTGTCGCCACGAACTCGCATCAAGCACGGAGCGTGCCCGTGCTTCACACAAGAGGTGACACACGAAGATCGGCACATAAATACAAACGATCACTATGTCGTTTGTATTTGGTCCCCATTGAATAAATACGTGTGACATCGCCGCCTACTCACCTCCAGGCGATTGGTTAGTCGGCTTCTTATTAGAACTGGCGGCTCGGCACGCCCGCGCTTCGCTTGATTCCATCCGGTCCAGAGTCCTCTCAGCGTGCCGGAGATCACGCTCAGCTCGCACCAGAAAGACGTTTCTAACCCAATCGCGATGCGGCGGAAGCCGCTTCCCCGATCGCCTCTTCTCAACGAACAGCGGCCGAAAGCCGCACCAGTCGGCGTGCTCGCCGCGCTCGATGTACGCGACCGCCTTTGCGATCGCATCCTCAAGGCGAGCGATTCGAGCGGCGATTGCCTTGCGCTTTGCGTCCACAGCGGTTCTCACAACGATCATGACGGGGTGGCACACCCGCGGAGTGCCTCGGGGTACTTGTCTAGCAGCCGCACCATCGCACGATCAGCATACCGCGGCCCCCCACTCCCCGCGAGCGGGCGGCCACTCCATCTCTCAACGAACAAGGCCCGCCGGATTTCACGGCGGGCCCCGTCACAATCAAAGTCATTCACATTCGGCGTTAAGCCCTATTCCTCGTCGCCCTCGTCCTCGTCGTTCGCGGCCACAACCGCCGGCGCGACGTGCGCCATCTTGATCGCCAGGATCTTCTGGCGGATTTCCTTGGCCAGTTCGGCGTTCTCGCGGAGGAACTGCTTCGACGCCTCGCGCCCCTGGCCCACGCGCACCTCGCCGTAGCTGTACCACGCCCCGCTCTTCTGCACCACGCCGGCCTCCACGCCAAGGTCGATCAGGTCGCCCTCGGCCGAGATGCCCTCGTTGTACATGATGTCGAACTCCGCCTCGCGGAACGGCGGGGCGATCTTGTTCTTCACCACGCGACCGCGCGTGCGGCTGCCGACCGTGACCTCGCCCTCCTTGATCGCGCCCGTGCGCCGAACGTCGATGCGCACCGACGAATAGAACTTGAGGGCCCGCCCGCCGGTCGTGGTCTCGGGCGAGCCGTACATCACGCCGATCTTCTCGCGGATCTGGTTGATGAAGATGACGGTGCAATTGGAGCGGGCGATGACGCCCGTGAGCTTGCGCATCGCCTGCGACATCAGGCGGGCTTGGAGGCCGACGACCGCGTCGCCCATCTCGCCCTCGATTTCGGCCTTGGGAATCAGGGCCGCGACGGAGTCGACGACGATGATGTCGACCGCGTTGGAGCGCACCAGCAGTTCGCAGATCTCCAGGGCCTGCTCGCCCGTGTCGGGCTGGGACACCAGGAGATCATCGATGTTGACGCCGATCTTGCGGGCCCACGAGGGGTCGAGCGCGTGCTCGGCGTCGATGAAGGCCGCCACGCCGCCCTCGCGCTGCGCGTGGGCCGCCACGGTCAGGGCCAGGGTGGTCTTGCCGGACGATTCCGGCCCGAAGATCTCGACGATTCGCCCGCGCGGGATTCCCTTGCCGCCCAGGGCAAGATCGAGCGAGAGAGCGCCGGTTGAGATTCCGGGGATGCTGAGGTACGCGGCCTCGTCCATCCGCATGATCGAGCCCTTGCCGAAGGTCTTCTCGATCTGGGAGACGGCACGCCCCAGCGCCTGCGACTTTTCCTTGTCCTCCAGCTTCACCTCGACCTTGTTGGCGATCTTGGAGACGGCCGGAACGGAGGACTGCGCGGTCGACGACGCTGCCATGAAACACCTGCCTTTTCTGCCGTGGGTGGCCTCGTCGTCCCGGGGTCCGCGGGGGCGGACCGGACTCTCTGAGGGCCCACGGGGGCCGAGCGCAAGGCACGGGAAATCACTCGATTCCGCCGCGGCCGGGGGCGGCGCTGGACGCGAGCCCGGCACGAACACTTTATCAACAACCGAACATCGCGTCAAGTGGCTGATCGGATTCGAGAACCATCGACAGGTTATCCACAATCACCTTGAAGCCGCGATATTGCCTAATGCGAGACCATTCATGCACTTAGGGAGTGTTGACCCGCCTCGAACACGGCCCGCGCAACCCGCTGGTCGCGTCCCCTACGATCCGACCCATGCCGAACACACCACAACCGCTCCTCGACACGAGCACTCGATATCGCTGGGAAATCCTGCGCGCCGGCGCGTTCCGGCTCGACGGCGGCTCCATGTTCGGCCTCATCCCCCGCGTCGTCTGGGAGCGCACCGCCAAGCCCGATGAACGCGGACGCATCGAGGTCCAGCACAACTGCCTGCTGCTCGAACGCGTCGGCGAGGGGAGCGGCCCAAAGCTCGCGCTGATCGAGGTCGGCACCGGCGACAAGCTCGACGCCAAGAGCCGCGACATCTTCGCCATGAGTACGCGCTGGATCGGCGACGCGCTCCAGGAAAAGAACTGCCGCTGCGAGGACATCGGCGCGGTGGTGACGACGCACCTGCACTTTGACCACGCCGGCGCGCTCACGCGCCTCGCCCGCGCGGGAGAAAAGGCCGACTGGACCGGCGCCGCTTCGTGCTTCGCGGGCTCGCGCGGCGAGCACGGCGTGAAGCTGACGTTCCCCAACGCCGCCCTGCACACGCAGGCACGCGAGTGGAGCGACGCCATCGCCAACCGCAGCGTCATGACCCGGACCTATTTCCGCGATCACCTCGAGCTGATCCGCGAGCGGCTGGTGCTGGCCGATTCGCCGCGGCCTTTCCCCACCGGGCATGTCCCGGGGCGCGATGAACTCCCGCTGGCGCCCGTGTACAACCGCGTGTCGACGCTCGCGGGACTGCCGGGCGTGGGCGTGTTCCTCGCGCCCGGGCACACGTGGGGCCAGCAGGCCATCACCTTCATCGACGACAAGGGACGGACAATCGTGTTCACGCCCGACGTGATGCCCACCGCCTGGCACCTCGGGGCGGCGTACAGCCTCGGCTATGACGTCGAGCCCTACACCAGCATGGTGACGCGCCACTGGTTCCTGCGGGCCGCGTGCGAGGGCGGCTGGATGCTGGTGCTCGACCACGAGCCGGGCAACCCGTGCCGCCGCGTGAAGGAAGCGGGCCCGTGGTTTGAGCTGGTGGAGGACGGGCGGTAAGGCAGCGGCCGAGTGGCCTTGTGGCGGGGCGGAGAGGCGCGCGCCGGCGGGGTTGGCCGGGGCAACCCTAGAATCGTGAGGCGTCGAGGAGATGTCGGAGTTGGAGCAGGCGGCGACGAGTCCGAGCACGTCGATGGAGCCCGCGGGCAAGCGGGGCGTGGTCGCGTCCAAGCCGACCATCATGGACCGCCTCGACGCGTGGGTGAGCCGTCTTTCGGCCCGCAACGCCTTCTGGCATCGCGTCTGCTCCATGATCTGGCTGCCCTACGCATTTCGCTCGGGCATCCGCATGAAGCGGGTGGACGAGAGCACCTTCGCGGCCGAACTTCCCTTCACCCGCTTCAACCGCAACTGGTACAACGCGATGGCGGGCGCGGCACTCCTTGGCAACAGCGAGATCGCCGGCGGCATGTACGTTTTCAACGCGTGCGGCGGCGAGTACACGGTCGTGTGCAAGAACCTTGAGTACAAGTTCCTGCGGCCCTGCCACGGGCCGGCGCTCTACAAGATCATGCCTCGCGAAGATATCAAGGCGATGATCGCCGCGGGCGGCGAGTTCAATGTCACGCTCGACATGGACATCGTGCAGACCGGGATCATCCCCCAGCGACTGCGCCCGGGCGCGGAGAAAGTTCTTCCAAAGGCGATCGGAGAGAAGGTCGCGGGCAAGGACCGTCGCGTCGGCAAGAGCGTCGCGACCTTCCACGTCACGCCCAAGGCCCACCAGCAGAGCAAGGGACGGACGGTTCGCTGAATCCGTCCGTCATGGCCGCCTCTCCTTTAGGTTGGCGATCTTGGCCTCCCCGTTCTTCCGAAGACCGCCGTTCACACGCGTACCCTTCACGCACATGAGCGACGCGGCCCACGCACGAACGAGCGGCCTTCTCGGCAACGCGGCACGCAGCCTCACCTGGGGCGCGTACCTCGCGGCGTCGTGGACCTGGTGCATCGGCATGTTCCTGCCCACCATGCTCATCCGCGACTTTGGCGGATGGGCCTTCCTCGCCTTCGCCATCCCCAACGTCGTCGGCGCGGGCGCGATGGGCCTGGTGCTCGCCCGCCCGGGCGACAGCGAGCGATTGGTCGCCAAGCACTGGCGAGCCCTCTCGTTTTTCTCGCTGGTGACGGCCTCGTTCCAGGTCTTCTTCATGCTCTGGCTCGCCCGATCCGTGAACTTTCACGAGGGCGCGCTCAAGGACCCCGCGGTGCTCGCGGCGCTCGCCGTGGGCTTGATCGCGTGCGTCTTGGCGATGACCCGCGAATCGCTGGCCGCGATCTCGGGCGTCGTCGTCATGCTCATCAGCATCGCGGCCGGCGTGATGATGTGGCGAGCCGGAACGCTCGTCCCGCCCGACATGACCGCGCCGACGGGAGAGGCCGCGACTCGCCTGAAATACCTCGCGCCGGTGTGCTTCTTCGGCTTTGCACTCTGCCCCTACGCCGATCTGACCTTCCATCGCGCCCGCCAGGCCGCGACCGGCGGCACGGGAGCCGCCGCGTTCGTCGTCGGCTTCGGGCTCATGTTCGCGGCGATGATCGCCATGACCGCGGGATACGCCCATCTCTTCGCGGGCCACTCTCTCGCCGCCGGGCTTGCCCGCACCGGAACAAGCGGCGCCTGGCTCGTCGTGCATCTCTTCGTCCAGCTTCTCTACACATGCAGCGTTCACGCCCGCGCCTGGATGGATTTCCGAGGCCAGACGCCCGAGGGCTCGCGCGTCGGCTGGGGGCTTATGGCCTTGGCGCTGGTCGCCATCGGCATCATCCCCGCCGCGGGCGCGGTCGCCGACCGCTGGCTCGACCAACCGCGCGGCTGGGACGCCCACGAACTCGTGTACCGCATCTATATGAGCTTCTACGGCCTGGTCTTCCCCGCGTATGTCTGGCTCTGCGTCGCGCCCACGCGCCACGGGGCAACCCGAGTCACCAAGTGGCACCTGGGAGTGTGGGCGATCGCGTGCGCCGCCGCCGCGCCGATGTTCTGGATGGGCTTCATCGAGCGACGCGAAGTGTGGCTGGCCCCGGGGCTGGGTATCGTGCTCCTCGCCGGCGCGATCGTGCCGTGGAGCAGGAAGAGCTGACTCCGGCGCGGCTGCCTACGTGGGTCTTCGGACGCCGGACCTGGGGCGTTGCGACGGTCCGGGTGCAGAGACGCTTCGATCACAGCGCTCGCGGGCGACTGAGTCGATCGAGCGTCTGCGTCGCGGTTTCTCTCACCATCGCATCCTCGCCCTCATCGCCGGCGATTTCTTGCAATCGCGCGACGAATGGGCCGCAATCGTCCCCGCGCAGCGTGTTCGCACCGGCGATGATCGCGTTGCGCCGGAACATGGCGAGCGTCGCCCGCTTCATGGCCGAGCCCGACAGCACGCGTGAACGATCCTCCATCTTCCAGTTGAGCACGTCGAGCAGCGGGAGCGAGCGGCGACTCTCCGCGTATTCCGCCGGGATCGGCCCGTGGTTCGCGCGCGTGTCCGCCTCCGCGCCGCCGATCCTTTCGCTCGCTGCAACTCGCGCCGAGTTGTGCGGGCAGACCTCCTGGCACACATCGCAGCCGTAGAGCCAGCCGCCGATCGCTTCGTGGAATTCGGCTCCAATCACGCCACGGTGTTCGATCGTGAGATAGCTGATGCAGCGCGAGGCATCCACGGAATGCGGCGTGATAGCTCGCGTCGGGCAGGCATCGATGCACCGCGTGCACGTGCCGCAGTGATCGGGCTCGGGGCGTCGCTCGGGAGTGGCGGCAAGGTTGAGCGACGTCGCGATGCCGCCGAGGAAGAAATAGCTCCCGCGGCGCGGGTGTATCAGGAGCGTGTGCTTCCCGATCCAGCCGAGGCCCGCGCGAGCCGCGTGCTCGCGCTCCAGAACCGGCGCGGTATCCACGAACGCGCGGAACAGCCCGTCCGGGAATTCCCCTCGCAACGCATCGCACAGTTCGTGCAGGCGGCGTTTCACGACCTCGTGATAGTCCCGACCGCGCGCGTATCGCGCGATCTTGCCATGCCGCGGATCATCGCACTCGCCATCGCTCGCCGCGTCCTGGCCGCGTGTCCAGTACTGGTCCGCGACCACCACCAGCGAGCGAGCGCCGGCGATCGCCTTAGCGGGGTCCAACCTTTCCGCAACCTTGACGGCCAGGTACGCCATGCTCCCGTGCATGCCCGCCGCCAGCCACGCCCGCAATTCGTCGGCCCAGGCCGAGGGCTCCACCGGCGTCACTCCCGCGTCGGCGAATCCGCGCGACATCGCGAGGCCAATCACGCGGCGCGAGAGTTCGAGGGCGGAGTCCGGCACGGGTGATCTTTCCCTGCGACCGAACAGAATCGACGATCTTCTCGGACCTTCATGTCTGGTTTGCTGATTTTCGGATTCACTATTCTTGATTCCTGAGTCGCGGGTCCAAAGCTTTAGGCACGGGCGATTCCGAGGCTCGTGAGGGAGGCGTTCACCGGTGGCCAGGCTCCACGAACACGAAGGAAAAGCCGTCCTGAAGGCCCGGGGCATCGAGGTTCCGCGCGGCGGCGTCGCGGCCAGCCCAGACCAGGCCGCCAAGGTCGCCCGTGAACTCGGCGGTCCCGTCGTCGTGAAGATCCAGGCGTGGACCACCGGTCGCAAGGCCATGGGCGGCGTGGTCTTTGCCACGAGCGAAGCGGAGGTCTCCGAGGCGGCCAAGCGTCTGCTCGGAATGTCGGTCGGCAACTTCCCCGTCACGCATGTGCTGGTCGAAGAACAGCTCAAGATCGCGCACGAGCTCTTCGTCTCGCTCACAATCGATGACTCGACCCGTCGGCCGATGCTCCTCATCGCAGGAGGCGGCGGCACGGGCATCGAGGAGCGGGCCGCGACGGTCTCGCGAATCCCCTGCGATGTCGCCGCGGGCCCCGAGAGCGCGGCACTGGCAGCGGCGATCGCCAAGGCCGGCGTGCCCGAGGCCTCACGCAGCAAGCTCGCCGATGCCGCCCGCAAGATGTTCGAAGCGGGGCGCGCCGTCGAGGCGCGCAGCGTTGAGATCAACCCGCTGGTGGTGCTGGCGGACGGGCGCGTCGTGGCGGCCGACTGCCGCATGACCATCGATGACTACGCCGTCTTCCGCCATCCAGAGCTGGGCATCGAGATCGCGCGTGAGCTCGATCATCCCCCCACCTGGCTCGAACGCATCGCGTATCGCATCGAGCAGGAAGACCACCGCGGGACGTTCTTCTTCGCGCAGATGAACACGCAGGCCAAGCCCGCCGGCAAGGGGCTGATCGGCTTCCACGGCGCGGGCGGCGGCGGCTCGATGATGTCCATGGACGCCATCGCCGCCGAGGGCTTCACGCTCGCCAACTTCTGCGACACCAGCGGCAATCCCTCGGTCGCCAAGGTCTATCGCGCCGCGTGCATCATCCTCAGCCAGCCCGGTCTCATCGGCTATTTCGGTTCGGGCTCGGGCGTCGCGAATCAGGAGCAGTTCTGGAGCGCGTACGGCCTGGCCAAGGCCTTTAACGAAATGAAGCTCGACATCCCCGCCGTCATCCGCCTGGGCGGCAACGGCGAGGATCGCGCCGTCGACATCCTCACCAGCGCCTGTCGCGGCCTGTCCGTGAAGGTCGAGGGATACAAGAAGACCGATCCGCCCGCGCGCATCGCGGCCCGTTTCGCCGGCCTCGTGGAAGAACGACGCGCCGCCGACGCGGCGCTCCCGGCGTGGGAACCCCGCAAGCCCGTGAGGCCCGCGTTCGTCGGGAGTGGAGTCAAGATCGAGGTTCGCGGCGGGCGCGTGTGGATCGATCCCGCGGCGTGGCGTTCGAGCGCACACGCGATCATCGCCCGATCCGGCGGCCTCCTGCGCGACGAGGGCGGCAAGCCGGTCGCGACCCTGCCGCCCGAGCAGTTCGCGGCCAAGGACAACGAGCTGATCGCCTGCGAGGTCGAGTGCCTTCGCGACGGGATCGGCGGTTTCTTCGTGGAACTGGACATGCCGGCATTGGAACCGGCCGGCACGGTCGCGCATTGAAAGGGACGCGTCCGCGCCGATGAGCATTCAAGGAAGATCCGTATGAGCCGCGTCAATTCGTTCGATGAAGCCGTCTCGCTCATCAAGCCCGGGATGAACGTCTTCGTTCACGGCGGGAGCGCCACGTCTTCGCCCATGCTCGAGGCCCTCTCACGCCGCAAGGACATGCACGGCGTGCGCCTCTATCACCTCCATCTGGCCGGGCCGGTCGGCTTCGCCGCGCCCGATTACAAAGACGGCCTCACCTCGTGCTCGATGTTCGTGGGCCAGAACATGCGCGAGGCGGTGCGCGAGGGGCGGGCCGAGTACATCCCCGTCTTTCTCTCGGATATCGCCGGGCTCTTCCGAGCCGGGCGCATCAAGCTCGACGCCGCGGTCGTGCAGCTCTCGCCCGCGGACCGCCACAACCTCTGCACGCTGGGCATCTCCGTCGACGTCGCCCGCGCCGCCGTCGACTCCGCGGGCCTGGTGATCGCGGACGTCAACCGCCAGATGCCGCGCACGCACGGCAACACCGTCGTGCCGCTCAAGAAGCTCGCCGCGTGGGTCGAGTCCGACCATCCCTTGCACGAGCATCCGCCCGAGACGCGGACCGAGGTCACCGATCGCATCGGCGAGATCATCGCCGGACTCATCGAGGATGGCTCCACGCTCCAGATGGGCATCGGCGCCGTTCCCG
>JADYYE010000089.1 GCA_020853815.1 Phycisphaerales bacterium | reverse complement strand
CCGAGGAAGCCGCGAAGGGCTGCACGGTCGTGGTGCTCATCCCGGCCCGCACGGACACGAAGGCGTTTCATGCGCACATCTGGGACCGCGAGAACCATCGCCCGCGTCCCGGCGTCGAGGTGCGGTTCCTAAATGGGCGGCTGAAGTTCGGCGGCTGCAAGGATGCCGCGCCGTTCCCGTCGATGGTGGTCGTGTTCCGGCCGGCCTGCGCGGGCTGTTTACGGGCGAAGGGAGCCTAACCGATGGTCAACGACACACTCGCTCTCGTACAGCGTCTGAGTGACATCAACCCCCAGTGGATCATCTGGGCCGTGCTGGCCGTGGCGCTCTGCTACGTGCTATCGATGGGGATCTGGCTCGGGTGGATGCACTGGCGCGATCATGAGGAGCGGAAGTCTCGCGCCGATCGGGAGCGTGCCCAACGGGAGGAGCGGATCAGAATCGCGCACGGCCTCCCTGGTGAGTCGGTGGTGCGCTGGCCCCCACGACGGGCGGGGGAGCATGACACGAGTTGGAAGGCACGGAGAAAGGACATCGCATGAGCGACAGGGTCATCGAAATCGTGATTCCTACAGGCAGCGGAACAATTGTGGCCCGCGTTCGCGTGGACGGCGCGCCGCTGACACCGCGTCATGTGCGCACGGTCATCAAGTTCCTCGACGAGATCGCGGACGACTGGAACGAGGGCAGCGAGTGAGCCTAATCTGCCGCCTCTTCGGCCATCGCGGGGATCGCGTGTACGACCGCCTCGCAGACGGTACCCCCATCCTCGGCTATCTCGGCTGTGGCTGCTATGTGGTGCGGGACACGTCCGACCCGCGTCCGGTGCAACCCACGGGCGATCCGCGCTTTCGATTGACCCCCTGGCAGCAGGACGGGGCACGGCGACGGGCGAAGAAGGCCCATGGGGAGCGGACTTTGACGCGGTGCCCGAAGGTCCACGCGGAGAGGGTGTCGGCGTGATTATCTGCTCTTTCACCGATTTCGACGACGTGCGGCTCACCGTGGATGGGCAGGTATTCCGCTTCGAGTTCAGTAAGCGCTTCGGCCCGTTGATGATCGGGAAGCGCGGTCGGACCATCGACAACTATCCGCCGCTCAAGTCTCCGTTCTGGGATGCCTTACAGGCGTGGTGTACGCAGGGGCATCAGGTCGTGAACGGCGAGGCCGTGTACCTGCCCGAGCCTGAGCCGACATGCGTGCGCCTCATCGGGCGGCAGTATGTCGAGGTCCCCGCCGGCCGCAACCCGGAGGATGTTCGCCGGGAATGGTTGGCTAAGGTGTTCAAGGACGATCCAGTGAAACTAGAGGCGGCATTACGTGTATCCGAAGGTCCATAGCGAGAGGGTGAGCGCATGACGGAACTGCTGGCGTTCTGGGCGGGTGGCGTGGTGGTAGCGTACTGGGACGCTATACGTACATCCAGCGTTAACGGTTGGCGCGAGCACGTGTCGATTCTGGCGTGGCCGCTGTCTATCGTCATCCTTGCGTTGTACGACTGGGCTGGGTGGTCATAATGCCGCATGAGTGTAAACCGCATGAGCCGTGCTGCGAGTGTTACATGCTTGCGGATGAGCCGTCAGAGGATTGTCCGATTCACGGCGGTGCCATCGTGAATCGTTGCGAGTGCGGGCGGTTCGTGCGCCCACGACTGGAGGCAGGGATGACCACACCGACCGACCGGGAGGAAATCATTTGGCGCATCAATGTGTTCCGAGACGAGGATGGGTGCGCTGCCGATTACCGCACTGAAGACGGCCGCGAGGGCGGCATGGGCGAGTACTCCACGACGCCGATCGGGGCGCTCGCTGAGTTGTGCGCGGCGCTGATCAAGATCGCCGAGGACAAGCTAACCATGGACAAGGAATGACCACGAAGGAACCGACCGACCCATCGGACTTCCGGGCGTGGCTGGTGCAAACCATTCAGGAGTTGAATGGGCACCTCTACGCCATCTTCAATGACGAGACCGACCCGATGCAGCATCATCTTACCGGCGTGGAAAGCGTCCTCTTTGGCGTCCTCGCCGAGTATGACCGGAGACAGGAGAGAACCGATGCCTGAGCAGACACCCGTAGATCGCGAGAGCCCGCTTTGGAACGCCTGGGTTGCTTACCAGCAGACCGAGGACTACCTCAACACGCTGAACTGGTACGGGAAGCCGTCGCAAGCCCCAGAGAGTACGCTGTGGGCGGCGTTTGCGGCCGGATTCCGCTTCGGATTGGATGACCGGAGACAGGAGCCCTGATGCCTGAGCCGAAGGAGTGGAGCCTTTCCGAAGTCGTGCAGATCGTCGCCAACCTGGGCGTAGATACCAGTTGTGGTGCTTGCATGGGGATCGCATTTACCGGCGTGGCGATGGCGGAGCACACATGCGCGGAGGGGCAGCGTGCAGATGCCCAAGTCACCGTGCAACTCACTGAGCAGGAGCCCTGATGCCTGAGACCCCAACAGACAAGGTGGTTGCGGCGGTGCTCTACGCCATGCGGTGCGGGTGTTTGTTTCCGGTGCCCGAGCCGCAGCCTGGCGCGTCCGTGGAGGCACTGATCCAGTGGGGCGCGATGCGACACCTACATGATGCGGTCGCGGCTCTGTCGAAGGAGAGCGGCTATGCCTGAGACCCCGACGACGCGAGCGGATGACATCGCGACTCTGCGCCACGATTTGGACCAGTGGCGCCGTTCGACCGAGTTTACGCGGACCTGCACACGCCCGGTTGACGCGGGCGATCAAATGGGGCTCCGTGACGCCGCCGTGCTGCTTGATCGATTCGACGCCCTCCTAGCGGCACCCGCTGAGGGGGAGGGGTGGCAGCCGATTGAGACCGCGCCGATGGGGCCTGACGAGGATGGCTGCGCGGTGCTCATTCTTCTGGGTTTCGCGCCAGACGAGACGGGCTATGCACTGAACACGCGCGAGGGCCACTGGAACAGCACGCTGCAGCGGTGGTCGTCCACTCTTGATCCGGACTGGACGAGTTCACCGCAGCCCACCCACTGGATGCCCCTTCCCCCCGCCCCCCTGAAAGGACCCGAGGATGAGTGAGCCGGTAACAGCACCCGCATATCTCGATGTCGTGTTCGACGGTCCTCCCGGCCATGAGCCTGGCCGATTCGTAGAGGTTGAAGATCCTGATGGGCGCAGCGTGAATGCTGGAGAGTGGATCGACCGTGGCGACGGATTGTGGGCGTTGCGTATCCCTCGCCCCACCCGCCTCGTCTCACGGGAGGCGCTAGAGGAGCTATTCGCCGAGGTCGATGCCTACCTGACCGCGCTGCACGACGGTGAGCCTGGTTGGGCTGAGCGCATCAAGCAGGCGAAGTGCCGCATTGCCACACGGGCATGTCAGTTGCGTGAGCAGTGTCGCCTCGTGGGACTGGAGGAGTAGATGGCCGCAACCGTCGTGACGTGTGGAGGCTGCGGGAAGCAGGTCCACGTGGGAGTCACCGCTAAGGGCACGCCGCGCTGGAATGCCATTCCCGACTGGGGGCGCTCAGGCGACCGCGCGTGGTGTCCGCTGTGCCTGCCTGGGCTCACGCCACCAACACTCGCTCACGATACCATCGACACACTTAAGGCCCGCCTCCACGCCCTAGAGGCTGAGCGGGACCAGCTCCGGGCGGTGCTGACGCACGCTCGCGATGCCATCGCCTCGCTTCCCGAGGACGCACTCGGCTTTGGACAAGAGACGGTTGCAGACCTGTATGGCGAACCATGCCTGAACGGGT
>JADYYE010000266.1 GCA_020853815.1 Phycisphaerales bacterium | reverse complement strand
CAGCAGGCACGGTCACCACCAGTGGCTGCACCCAATCGCGGGTCTACACCTTCACTAAGACCGACGGCTGCGGCAACACCGACGTGGAAACGACAACGGTGACGCGGACTTACGATGTTACTAAACCGGTGTTCACCAGTGTGCCTGCCAACGTCACGGTACAATGTAATAACGTCCCACCGGTGGGTAACCCGGTAGCGACAGACAATTGTGGCACGCCGGGCATAGTATTCAACGTTGAAACGCGCACCAACGGCGCCTGCCCCGACTCCTATTCGCTGATCCGCAGATGGACGGCCACGGATGCTTGCGGGAATACCAAAACCGCGACGCAGAAGATCACCGTGGTGGACAACACCAAACCTACCTTTACATTTGTTCCGGGTAATATGACCGTAGAGTGTTCGGGATGTTGCGGTCCGAATATTCCGGTGGGAGAGCCGATAGCGATCGACAACTGCGATGCCTCAGTAGCGATCACGTATCTGGGTGAAATGTGTACCTACTTCAATTGCCCGGCCAACCGGCAGTTGATGCGCACCTGGCGTGCCACGGACAACTGCGGCAACTCTACGACCGCCGTGCAGCTCATCAACATACAGGATACGCAGAAACCCAACTTCACGTTTGTACCCCCGTCCGTCACCATCGAGTGCAGCGCTTTGTTCCCCGTCACGCCGGGCACACCGACAGCCACCGACGGTTGCGACGATCAGGTGCAGATCACGTTTAACGGCCAGACGAGCGTCGCGGGTAGCTGCCCGCAAGAATACGTGGTGACGCGCCAATGGACGGCCACCGACGACTGCGGCAACACCCGGACGGCCACACAGACCATTACGGTGGAAGACAACACTCCGCCGGTGTTCAACAATGCCCCGGCCAATACTACGGTGATGTGCGGCATGGTACCATCGCCGCCTGTGGTGACGGCAACGGACAATTGCGACACCTACGTGCCGGTCACTTACCTTGGCGAAACCAACAACGGTCCGAACTGCCCGTATACGATCACGCGGACCTGGACGGTGATGGACGATTGCGGGAACCCGCGGACGCACACGCAGACCATTACCGTGGGTGCGCTGCCGATCGGTGGGCCGACCGGGCCGGAAAGTATTGAGGCCAAAATTCCGGAGAGCCGCCATACGGGCGATAAACCCGGGGCATTGACGGCCTTCCTGGCGCCCAACCCTGCCTTGGAAGAAGTATGGGTTTCGTTTGAAGTGGAAACGGAAGGTGAAGCCACATTG
>JADYYE010000265.1 GCA_020853815.1 Phycisphaerales bacterium | reverse complement strand
TTTTCGTTCTGGCGCTGGGCTTGGCCGCGCCAGCTTGGGCGCAAGGGACGGAAGACGGGCCGCAGGCTGCGCCCGGCTCCATCGCGATCGGCATGATCGAGCAAGCGAACGCCGATGGCGTCTTCGAAATCGTGCACAATGGGCAAGTGAGTGTGCGGCACACCGCCAGCGGCATGCGCTGCGATTTCACGCGCGATGGCGACGGCGGGCGCCTGGTGCTGTTTCCGAACTTGCCGCGCGGGGATGATGTCGCCTGCGATTGGAACGATGGGCGCACATTCACGACGCTCTACGCCACGCGCTATCCGTTCAATTCGACGCTGGCCGAGCAGATCGATGGCGCGGCCGCGGCGATCCGCCGGCACTTCCCGGATGCGGAGACCTATCCGGGCGCTGTTGAGCAAAACACGGACGACGGACTGCCGACACGGCGGACGACGCGGTTCATCGTCATGCGCGAGGGGCAGCGTTATTACTCGCGGGTGAGTGTGGCGCGTGTGGGCAGCTGGATCGTGAAGCTGCGCTATAGCGCGCCGGCGCCCGATGCGGCCGCGGCGGCGGACGCCGACCGGATGGGCGATGGGCTCATGGATGGCGCGCTGCAGGAGATGATGGCGCCGCGCCCCTGACATAGCGGAAGGCGCTGGCGCGCGCGGGCGCCCCACCCTATCATTGGTTGGTGTTTCAGCGCTTCTTCACCGAACTGCGTGCAGCGCACGTGCCCGTCAGCCTCAAGGAATACCTTGTGCTGGTAGAGGCGCTGGAGAAAGACGTGATCGCGCCCAACGTCGAAGATTTCTATTATCTCTCGCGCGCGGCACTGGTGAAGGACGAGCGCCATCTCGACAAGTTCGACCGCGTGTTTGGCCAGGTGTTCAAGGGGCTCGAGAAAACCACCGACGCCGTGAACGCGGACATCCCCGCTGAGTGGCTGCGTGCGCTCACCGAAAAATTCCTGACCGAAGAAGAAAAAGCGCAGATCGAGGCGCTGGGCGGTTGGGACAAGATCATGGAGACGCTGAAAGAGCGGCTCGAAGAACAGAAGGGCCGTCACGAAGGCGGAAACAAGTGGATCGGCACTGGCGGCACGTCGCCGTACGGCAATAGCGGCTTCAATCCCGAAGGCGTGCGCATTGGCGGTGAAGGCGGCCAGCGCAAGGCTGTGAAGGTTTGGGACAAGCGCGAATACAAGAACCTCGACGACAGCGTCGAGCTTGGCGTGCGCAACATCAAGGTGGCGCTGCGGCGGCTGCGCAAATTCGCGCGCACCGGTTCACCGGATGAGCTTGATCTCGACGGCACGATCGCGAAATCGGCGCGCGAGGGTTATCTCGACATCGTGTTGCGGCCGGAGCGGCGCAATGCGGTGAAGGTGCTGCTCTTCCTCGACATCGGCGGCTCGATGGACGACCACGTGAAGCTGCTC
>JADYYE010000264.1 GCA_020853815.1 Phycisphaerales bacterium | reverse complement strand
GCGCCCTCGCGACCAACTATCTCGAAGCCCCCAATCTCCTGGGCCCCTATTCCGGACCGGAACTGTTCGAACGCATCTCGGCAACCCAAACGGGTTCCCAGGACATCGTCCGCTGCATCCCCTCGACGCCCAGCTTCGTCACCTCCCGATCGCCCGGGCTCGCCCTCGCCGGCCTACCCCAACTGGCCAGCTACGATGCGGGCACGCGCGCCCTGACTCTCGGCCAGGGCATTGCCGCTGCGCTGGGCTCCAGCCTGGCGAACTATCTCTACGGCTGCGCCTGGCGTCCCGAAACACACGCCCTCGGCGGCGGGCTGCGCAGCTATTTCACCTTCCGCATCAACGACGCGGGCGGGGCAAGCTGGCCGACCCTGGGCTTCAGCTTCACGGTCGCCGACGGCGACAACAACGAAGTGGACCTGGTCAACAACCTCCACGCCTGCGGCGCCGCCGCCCAGCACTTGGGCTATTCCGGCAACAACACGGAGTCGCCCTACATCGCACCGCCGAAGGTCGCCTTCGAGGTCGATCTTCGCAGGGAGACCGGTTTCAACCCAGCGCTGGCCGACCACTTGCTGAATGGCCGCAACGATCCCCCCTCCCCATCGTATCGTGGTGGGCACGTCGCGATTGATTACTGGGGCGGCGAAACAAGCTTTTCCGCCATGCCTTTTGCCTTAACCCCTGCCCCCAAGTGCAGTGCGCCAGCTTTCGATCCTGGCTTTGGTGCAAATTGCTACCTGCCACAAGAAGAGGACGACAACGTGCATGCGCGAACGCCCCTCGCGCGCACCGGTTTCCCCGCGCCGCCCGCCAATCCCCCGATACCAGCCACTGAGCTGGCGGTGCCGCCGGACTCGCCTGCTGGAGCCTATAAGCTTGATCCTGAACTACTCCAAGTACCAGTCTATGACCCGGCAGATATCAATCCAAAATATTTCCATGTAAGGATGGAGCTCACCCGTACCGGCAACACGCGCGTCGCCACCGCAGCCAACGTCGATATCAATGCACCGGGTAACCCGGTGAACGGCGTTACGCTCGTTGCAGGCGATCGCGTCTGGGTGCGCTATCAAACCGTATCGACGGAAAACGGGCTGTATGTCTGGAACGGCGCCGCAGTACCCATGACGCGCACTTCCGACAGCGAGCCCACCGCCAATTACAATCTCCCGCGCGTGCGCGTCGCCACCACCGGTGCCATCGACATCAACCTGCCGGGCGACAGCATTGACAGCGTCTACCTGTTCGCTGGCGACCGCATATTGGTCAAGAACCAAACCGCCCCGGCCCAGAACGGCGTCTATGTCTGGCAGGCAGCGAACCTGCCCATGTCACTTGCCCCCGATGCCGACACCCCTGCCGAACTTGCTGGCATGGTGGTCGAAGTCCAGCAAGGCGCAGTGAACGCCCGCAGCATCTGGCGCCAGAACACCACCAGTCTCGTTCTCGGCACGACGGCGCTAAGCTGGACCAACATTAGGGTCAAGCTCGCCGCCCCCGCATCGACCGATCTCGCCATACCCGGTCCCGAACTCGACGGCATCAAGATGAAGACGGGCGATCGGGTTTTCATCAAGACCGTCGGTATTTACATCTGGAACGGCCCCGCCGTGCCGATGACTGTCGCTTCCGGCATCGCGCCCGGCAGTGTAGTGCAGATCCTGCAAGGCTCCGAGGCGGGCGCCTGGTGGCGCTACGACGGTGCGTCCTGGCAGCGCCTCTGGGTGCGCGTCGCCTCGCAGTCGAATCTGAATCTGGCCGCGCCGGGCGCAAGCATCGACGGCGTCACGATGGTAGCCGGCGACCGCGTGCTGGTAAAAAACCAGACTATCGCGGCGGAAAATGGAATCTATCAGTGGAACGGCGCTGCCATCGCCATGACCCGCACGGCAGACGCCAACTCCGCGGCCGCACTCGCCGGCACACTCACCCAGGTGCTCGAAGGTAGCGACGTCGGCCGAGCCTTCCGGCAAACAACCCTGGCTGCGACCGGCACGATTGACGTGAGCCCCGTGCAATGGATGGCTATCGACCGCTCCACCAGTTATCTGCTGGAAATCTGGATATTGCTTAACAGCTCGAGTTACTCCAGCAAGATCGCCGCCATGCAGGACACCACGCGGCCCATGAGCATCCTCTACCCGACCTTTACGCCGCATTTGCAAGACAGGCCAGTCATCCCCTATTCTTTCCGCAACGCGCGCCTCGGCTTCACCATCGGCCAGCGCACCTCCATCAACGACCAGACGGTATCCATCATGAATTCATTCACGTCATGGCTCGAATGAACGCCGTCCCGCGGAGACTGACTTTTTCCCGCGGCTTCACCCTCATCGAACTGGCGCTGGTGCTGGTCATCGTCGCCAT